>JANWIF010000021.1 GCA_025450035.1 Gemmatimonadaceae bacterium | reverse complement strand
GCAACGCACGCCGCGCTGACCGGACGCTCGACCAAGGTCGGCACGCCGCCATCGCCTTCGGCCACGAGCACGGCATCGAACGGCACTTCGCCTAAGAATGTCGTGCCCAGCTCGCTTGCCACCGTGCGGCCCGCGCCGCGCCCGCACGGCCCGCTCATGTTCTCCACGATGCCTAACAGAGGCACATCGAGCGCGCGGAACATCGCCGCCGCCTTGCGCGCTTCCGCGGCCGCCACGCGCGGCGGCTGGGTGACGATGATCGCCCCCGCGAGCACGACCGATTGCGCGAGACTGAGCGGGATGTCGCCCGTGCCCGGTGGAAGATCCACCACGAGCACGTCCAACTCGGGCCACGCGACGCCGCGCGCGAACTGCTTGACCGCCTTCGACACCATCGGCCCGCGCCAGATCGCCGGCGACCCTTCGCCCAGGAAGAAGCCGAAGCTGATCATCGGCACACCGTGCGCCTGCAGCGGAATGATGTGCTTCTCGGGCGTCACCCGCACGCGCTGGGCGCCATCTTCTATGCCTAACAGAATGGGCAGGCTCGGTCCGTAGATGTCCGCATCGAGCAGCGCCGCCCGCATCCCGTCGCGGGCCATTGCCAGGGCGAGATTCACCGCCACGGTGCTCTTGCCCACGCCGCCTTTGCCCGCGCCCACCGCGACCACGTGGTGGACGCTCGCCAGTCGCACCCGATCCGCCCATGGGTCGGGCGTCCCGCGCGCGGTCGGGTGCGGAGCCGCCGTGGCGGGCGACACGATCTCTACCGCCACGCTGCGCGCGCCCAACGGCCGCAGCACGCCGGCGATACTCGCCTCGAGCTTGGCAGACATGCCCGCGTCGTTCGTGCGAATCGCCAGACGCACCTTCACGCGCCCGTCGCACACGCTCACGTGCTCCACCATCCCGAACGACACCAGGTCGCGGCTCAAGCCCGGGTATCGCACCCCGCGCAAGGCGCGCGATACGACCTCCGGCGTCAACTCCGCCTGAGCAGTACTTTCGGCGGGCTCGCCCACGACGCTCCTCCGATAGGGGATCCCGGAGGATCGCCGCCGTCGCGGCCGCGCGGCGTGACGGTTGTCGCAGGCGGAGAGCAGCGAAGGAAGAAGGACGAGGGAAGAGGGAAGAGGTTAAGAGGGATAGTAGAGACTAGCGGCGGCGGACGGCGCCAGGGACAGCCGCAGATGTTCTTCCCCTCTTACCTCTCCCCTCTTACCTCTTCCCTCTCCGTCTTCCCTCTCCCCTGCTTACTCGTAATGCGCCCGTTCCCCCGGCCGCCCCAAGGTCCGCAATTTTGCCACGTCGGGAATGCGCAGGCGGCGACCCGGCATCGGCTCGATGATACCTCTCTCCTTGAGCTGCTTCAACGCCCGCGACACCGATTCGCGCGCCGTGCCCAACTCGAAGGAAATCTCCTCGCGGGTGCGGTCGAGGAGGATTTCCGTGCCGCCGGACGTCTGTTCGCCGTGCCGATCGGCGTAGTCCGCGAGAAAGAGCGCAAGTCGTGCGGCCACATCGCGAAAGGCGAGCGTTTCGGTGAGGTGGACCAGGTGCCGCAGGCGTTGGCCTAACTCATGGATGATCGCGTCGGCCACGTCGGGGTTGTCGCGATACAGCGCCTCGAACTCCGCGCGCGGCACGAACACGAGGCGGGACTCGACGTCGGTGACCGCGGACGCTGGATACGCGCCGCCGTCGAACAGCGGAAGCTCGGCGACGGGATGGCCAGGCCCCTCGGTGTGCAGCACCTGCTCGCGGCCCGATGGGCTGGTCCGATAGATCCGCACGCGTCCGGTCTCCACGATGTACAATCCACGGCACTGCTCTCCGGTCGTGAACAGTACGTGGCCCGCTGGATACGTGCGCGCGATACTGCGCGTGGCGAGCCGCCCCAGCGGTTCGTCGCCGAACTTGGCGAAGAGCGGCATCTGTCGCAGCAAGAGGCGCGTGTCCACCGCGAATGTTCTCCTGGTCAATGCGTGTGACAATCGTCACGCGTCCCGCGGCGCGCGTTCGCGAGCGTACATCAGCGCACTCTTGGTGCGCCGAAGAAACTTACACATGGACGTGCCCAATGCGTGCATCCGATCCCCGTCTCGACGCGCTGTGGTCAGCTCTCTCGACGGTCATCGATCCCGAGATCGGACTCGATATCGTGACACTCGGACTCGTCTACGACGTGGACATTCGCGATGATGTCGCGTGGGTCACCCACACGCTGACGACGCCCGGATGTCCCATGGAGCGCATCATCACCGACGGCATCCGCGGCGCCGGTCTCTCCGTCGAGGGTGTGTGCGGTGTCGAGACGGAGCTGGTATGGGATCCCGCCTGGCACGCGGGGATGATCGCAAAGGACGCCTTCCGGTCCTGACCGCGATCTTGTCCCGGTTTTTCGCCAGCGGTACGTTCCTGCACGTCCCCCGTGCTGGCGGCCACTTTCTCGCATCCGTGTGCAGGCGATGAAACACATGCACCTCGCGCCGGCGTCCATCTTCGCCTTGGCGGTGTTCACCATCGCGCCCGTCAGCGCACCCAATCCGGCGCGCCCGACGCCGGCCGAGCCGGGCGGAACCGACTGGACCACGTTCGGATGGGACATCGGCCGCTCGAGTGCCTCCACGGCGCCCACGGGCATCGATGCGTCAAACATCGGGTCGCTGCGCCGCCAACAGGTGCAGATCGAAGGCACGGTGGACGCATCGGCCATCTACCTGCACGGCGTCCAGGTGGGCGGCGTGCCGCACGATGTCGTGTTCGTCACCACGATCTACGGCGCAACGCTCGCCGTCGACGCGAACGATGGCGCGACGCTCTGGCGCTACCTGCCGCCTAACGCAGCGTCGTGGGACCGCTCCCGCCAGATCACCAACTCCACGCCGGCGGCTGACCCCACGCGTCAGTTCATCTACGCGGCGTCGCCCGATGGGCACATCCAGAAGCTCGCCGTCGCGGATGGGCACGCGGTGTGGAGCACCGCGATCACCACCCTCCCCACGCGAGAGAAGATCGCGTCCCCACTCGGCTACTATCACGGGCGGGTGATCGCCACGACGGGGGGATATATTGGCGATGCGCCGCCGTATCAGGGCCACGTGGCCATCCTCGACGCCGAGAGCGGCCGCCTGCTCCACGTGTGGAATTCGCTGTGCAGCGATACCCTGGCGCTGCTCGATCCGAGCCGCTGCGCGGAGAGCGGATCGGCGATCTGGGGGCGGGCCGGCGCGGTCATCGACTCCACCACGGGCCACATCTTTGTGGCCACGGGGAACGGCCGTTGGGACGGCCGCACGTACTGGGGAGACGCGACGCTCGAGCTCGACTCGACGGCCACCGCTATGTTAGGCAACTACACCCCCGCGAACACCGACGCACTCGATGCGACGGACGCCGACATCGGCTCGACATCGCCGGCGCTGTTGGGCGGCGGCTACGTCGCGCAGGGGGGTAAGGACGGATTCATCCGGCTGCTCGACGCGAACGTGATGCGCGGATCGGAGGCGCATCGCGGCGGCGAGCTACAGCGCGTGCCCACCCCGTCGGGCGGCCGGCTGTTCACCGCGCTCGCCGTGCTCCGTACCGACACGGCAACGTGGCTCTTCGCCGCCGACCACGGCGCCACCGCGGCATGGGCGTTCCGCAACGGCCGCCTAACGCCGGCCTGGCGCAACACCAATGGCGGCACGAGCCCCGTGATTGCCGGCGGATTGCTGTTCGTGTACGACCCGGATGGCGGCCTGCGCGTCTACGAGCCGGCGACCGGGAAACGGCTCGCGCTGCTCGACTGCGGCCCTGGCCACTGGAACAGCCCGATCGTGGTCGATGGCCGGATCGTGCTGCCGGAAGGGAACGCGAACGATCACCGCGCCAACAGCGTCCTCGACATCTGGCTGCTGCCATAGCCAGGTATCGAGGGTTCGTTGGGTTAGTCGTCGAGCGCCGGAAGCAATCCGAGCGTGTCGTGCGCCCGCGGACGCTCGCGGACCGGGTCGTCCTTCCGGATGCGGCCGTCGCGAAACACGATCACGCGCTTCGCGAACTGTGCGATCTCGGACTCGTGCGTCACCATCACGACGGTGAGCCCCTTGTCGTTCAACTCCTGAAACACTTCCATGATCTCGACCGATGTGCGACTGTCGAGATTCCCGGTCGGCTCGTCCGCGAGCAGGACTGATGGGCCATTCACGAGCGCCCGTGCGATCGCGACTCGCTGTTGCTGCCCGCCCGACATCTGCGACGGGTAGTGATCGGCGCGGTTGGCCAGGCCGACGAGCGCGAGAGCGTCCGCGGCGCGGCGCTTGCGCTCCAGTTGATCGATCGGCGTATACAGCGTCGGCAGCACCGTGTTCTCCAGTGCCGTCGTGCGTGCCAGAAGATTGAAACCCTGGAAGACGAAGCCAAGTTTTCGATTGCGGATCGCGGCGAGTGTTCGTTTGTCGAGTTGGGAGACATCCGTGCCGTCCAGCAGGTAGCGCCCGCTGGTTGGGCGATCGAGACACCCGAGGATGTTCATGAGCGTCGACTTGCCGCTGCCGCTCGCGCCCATGATCGCGACGAAGCCGCCGCGCTCGACCTCCGCGCTCACTCCGCGGAGCGCGTGCACGCGCGTCTCGCCCAGGTCGTAGTACTTGTGCACGTCCTCCACCCGCAGCACCGGCGGGCCGATCCTGCCTAACGCCTCGGACACGAGTCAGCGCCGTGCGGACAGCGCGCCGGGCGGCGGCGTGTTCGTGGCCAGCGAGCCGGTGATGACGGAGTCCCCGGGCGTCAGCGTTCCGGCCAACACGGCTCGCACCTCGGTGACGGCGTGGTCGGTGATGCCGAGCGCGATCTTCACCGGCTCGATCGTTCCGTCGCTGCGCTCCTTCCAGACGATGGCGGTCGCGGCCGCTCGGGTCGTCCGGGGCGCATCCGCTACCTTCGCCGACGCAACGGCGCTCGGCGCCGCGTCGCGCGACGCGTGCCCTGCGTCCGGCGCCGATGTCGAACCCGCGTCGACGCCGTATTTCGCGTAGACCGAACGGATCTCGTCCGGCGCCAGCGGCGGCCGATACCGGAGCGCACCATTCGATACCTGCAGCACATTCTGCACGGTCGCCACCGGAATCGTCACGTACGCCGTCATTCCCGGGAAGAGTTTGCCGTCGGGATTGGTACAGTCGATGATCGCGTCGTACGTCACTACGTTCTGCACCGTGGTCGCATTCATGCGCATCTGGCTCACCACGCCCGGAAAGGTATCCTTCGGAAACGCGTCCACCTCGAACGTGACGTGCCGTCCCGTCCGAATGCGACCGACGTCTGACTCGTCCATCTTGGCGTAGAGCTGCATCTTCGTGAGGTCCTGCGCGATCGTGAAGATCGTTGGCGCCTGGAGCGATGCGGCCCCCGGCTGTCCGACGTCGACGTTGCGCGCGACGACGACGCCGTTGATCGGCGACCGAATCACCGTGTAGGCGAGGTTGGTGCGGGCGACCGTGACCGCGGCGTCCTTTTGACTGACTGCCGCCCGTGCTTGCGCGACGTTGGCCACTGCCGCGGCGACTGCAGCTTTCGCCGCGTCATAGTTCGCCGTGGCAAGGTCGAGTTCCGACTGCGTAGCCGCTCCACTCTGCGCCAGTTGGACCGCCCGGGCGTAGTCGGCCTTCGTCTGCACCAACCCCGCCCGCAGCTTGTCCGTGGTCGCCTGCGCGGCGATCACTCCTGCGCGCGCGTTCTCGAGGTCGGCACTCGCCTGAAGCAGCGCACCCTGAAGCAGACGCGGATCGATGATGGCGATGACGTCGCCCACCCGCACGCGCGAGTTGAAGTCGGCGTTGAGCTTGGCGATCGTGCCCGATACCTGCGACCCGACTTGTACGGTGCGCACCGCATTCAGCGTGCCCGTGACATCCACGACGTCGCGAATATCGCCCCGGGTGACCGGGGCGGTGAAATACTCCAGCTGGCTACCGTGGCGCAAACCGACAAACGCGGCGATGCCGAGCACGAGGACAACGCCTAACACGATCGCGGCTTTCGTCCTTCGCGTCGCGCGCCGTGCCGGGTTGGCCGGATGCTCGTCCATCCGCGAGCCGTCTGCCGATCGGTCTCCTGCGGCGTCACTCATAGCGCAGCGCCTCGATCGGGTCGAGCAACGACGCCTTCCGCGCGGGATAATAGCCGAAGAACACGCCGACCGCGGCCGAGAAGAGCGCGGCCAGGACGATGGCCTCCCCCGACAATTGCATCGGCCATCCGAGCGTGCGCCCAACGGCCACGGACCCGATGACGCCGAGCAGAACGCCCGCCGCTCCGCCCACCAGGCTCAGCATCACCGACTCGCCGAGGAACTGCAGTTGAATCGCATCTTCGGTGGCGCCCACGGCCACACGTACGCCGATTTCACGCGTCCGCTCCGTGACCGACACGAGCATCACGTTCATGATGCCGATGCCGCCAACCAGCAGCGAGATCGATGCGATCGCGACGAGGAGCAGGGTCATTGTATGGCTGGCTTCGAGTTGGGCTTGAATCACGTCTTCGGGATGCCGGATGTTGAAATCGTCTTCCTCGTCGCCGCGGAGATGGTGCCGGTCGCGCAGGACGGCGGCGGCCTGATCGCCGGCCAGCCGCACGGCGTTCGGCGAAACGGCCGAGCAGAGAATGTCGTCGAGCCATGCGTTACCTTGGATCTTCTTCATGACGGTTGTGTACGGCAGCACGATCAGGTCGTCCTGATCCTGTCCGGACGCCGAAAGGCCCTTCGGCTGCAGCGTGGCCACCACGCGGCAGGGCAGGCCGTTGATGCGCACCACTTGCTCGAGCGGATTCTCGGTGCCAAACAGCTGCGTGCGGACGGTCCGGCCAATGACGCAGACGTCGGCTGCGCGATCCACGTCGTCGTTCGTGAACACCGCCCCGTGCTCGGTCGGCCACCGCTTGATGTCGAAGAACGACGGCGCCACGCCGCGATAATGCGTGAACCAATTCTGGTTGCCGTAGACGACCTGGATCGATCCGTCTACGTTAGGCGACACGCGCCGGATGAGGGGTACCTGACGCGCGATCGCCTGCGCATCGCCCAGCGTGAGGGTCGGCACGCCGTGGCTGCCCGTGCGGACGCCGTTCACCGCGCGCCCGCCGGCCTCGATCCACACCAGGTTGTCGCCAAGGTTGTTCATCTGCTCCTGAACGCGCGCCTGTCCTGCCTTACCGATGGCAACGACGCAGATGACCGCTGCGATCCCGATCGTGATGCCGAGGATCGTGAGCAGGCTGCGCATCTTATTCCGGAGCAGCGCCCGGAGCGCTGATCCTAACAGGGCGAGATGGTTCAATGCCGTCTCCAGCGCCAGCCCCGAGCGCGCGCGCACCGGCTGTGCCCCGCGTCGCGGTTGGCAGGATGCACGTTAGTGTGCGAACCTGTCCACCTGATTACAGACACTGCCGGCGCTTCGAGGGCGGATCACACTGCAAGATATACGGTGGAGCACAGAAGAGGCCTCGGCGCACGCGACCTACCGCCGCTGGCCGCCGTGCTGACGCCGCGCTACACTACCCGGCGCAGTCATCAGGTGCCGCCCCCACCCGCCATCACTTCGGAGGAGCGATGTTCGCATTCGTCGTTGCGCTGCTCACGCTTCTCGCCGCGGCGTGTACGACGTCCACATCCGGGTCGGCGGCGGCAACTGCCGCGGTCGCGACGCCCGCATCGGCGAGCCAGCTTCCGGTGATCGTGGTCGGATTCGACGGATTCCGCCGCAGCTACTTCGATACCGATTCGTCGCCGGTGCTTCACGCGGTCGCCCGCGCGGGCGTCATCTCGGATGGAATGATTCCGTCATTCCCGACCGTGACGTTCCCGAATTTCTACGCGCTCGCCACGGGTCTCTACCCCGAGCACAGCGGGATTGTCTCCAATCGATTCTACGATCCGGACTTTCACGCGTACTTCTCGATGCGCGGCGATCCGGTACGGGACGCGAAGTGGTGGTTAGGCGAACCGATCTGGGTCACCGCTGCGAAGCACGATGAACGCAGCGGAGTGTATTTCTGGGTGGGGTCCGAGGCGCCCGTGGGGGGTCGGCACCCCACCTATTGGAAGGCGTACGATGGATCCGTGCCGTTCGCGGCGCGGGTCCAACAGGTGCTCGATTGGGTCGATCTGCCCGCGAGCACGCGACCGGCGCTCATCATGGTCTACTTTCAGGAGCCCGACGCGTCGGGCCATCACTACGGGCCGGACACGCCCGAGACGCGCGCCGCCGTGCTGCGGGTGGATAGCGCGCTCGGTCAGCTGGTGGATGGCCTCCGCACCCGCGGCCTCTACGACCGCGTGAACATGGTCATCGTCGCCGACCACGGCATGTCTGCCGTATCGCCGGACCGCACGGTGTATTTGGACGACGTGGTAGATTCGGCCAACGTCCGCGTGATTACCCTGTCGCCCGTGCTGCTCATCGAAGCGCGCGACGGCAACAACGAGGGGCTGCTCACGCGGCTACAGGGGCTCCCGCACGTTACCACGTGGCGAAAGGCCGATGTCCCCGCGCGGCTGCACTACAACGAAGGACGGCGCATCCCGCCGATTGTCGGCGTGGCTGACGATGGGTGGATGATCGCTTGGCGCCACGGGAGGCCGTTCACACTGCGCGGCGAGCACGGCTACGACAACGCCACTGCGTCGATGAGTGCGCTGTTCGTCGCCCATGGTCCGGCGTTCCGGGCCGGCGCGGCCATCGCCTCGTTCCCGAACGTGGCCATCTATGATCTGCTGGCGCAGCTGCTTCGCATCCCCCCGGCGCCTAACGATGGGTCGCTCGCTCCGTTCGATTCGGCGCTGCGGACCGAAGTCGCGCGCTGACCGCGAAGGTGCGTCAGGGGAGCGGATTGTGCTCCCACGATCCGTACATCGGGTTTGGTAATGCGAACCACGATACGCCGAAACGGGCGAGGCTGGCGTCGCCGACTGGTGTGAGGCGCAATGCCTGCGTGGCGTGCGGAAAGTCCTGCACGTTGTCGCCCAGCCACATCACTACGTCCAACGGCGGAAGTACGGACGGCGAAGTGCCGCCCGCGACGGCGTCGAAGCGCGGATTCTTGTCGTCGCCCGCACCGGCGGGCTTGCACAGCGCTTCATCGAACGCGATCTCTGCGCGGCGCAGGTTCTCGCGTGTGATGTCGCACGCCGAGTCGTCGCGGTTGGTCACGATCACCACCACTCCGCCCAACGCCTGCACGCGATGCGTGAACTCGGCCGCACCCGGGAGCGCGGTGGCCGCCGCACGCTTGACCCACGCGTCCCAACTGGGCGCCGAGAACGGCTGATGCGCAAGCGTGCGCTCTTGCTCGTAGAGCGAATTGTCGAGCACGGTCTCATCCGCATCCAGAATCACCGCCCAACTTCCTGTCTGGTGGCCGGCGCTGCGTTGGGCGAGTGCATCTCCCGCTGCGCGATAAACCTCTAAATAGATAGCGCGGTGTTCCGCCGAGCTGCGCGACCAACGCAGACTCGTGGGAATAGAGCCGGCGCTCGCCGCCGCCGCCGTCACAGGCCGCGCGCCGGTGCTCTGTGTCGCGCATCCCGCTGCGACCAGCAATGCGATGACCGCGCCGCGTGGATGCCTACGGCAGAACTCGCAGCGGGCACCCGCGGTCGCAGCCCGAGCCAGTCGTCCGATGCGCTTCATGCAGTGTACCTCGGTGTGGTCGCCGATTCGCCCGCGGTGTCGGTTTACCCCGCGCAGAATAACAGTTTTTTCCGCTTACGTCCCCCCCCCCTCCCTTCCTCCCCGTCCTGATTCCGGACTTCCAAACGTCTCCACATTGAGAGAGGATTCGGGACTTCCCTCATCGTTGCGACCTTCACCACCGAGGCGCTGCACCTGACGACCGTCGACCGCCTGTTCGCGTCCTGGTATCCGCGACTCGTCCGCGTCCTCGGCCGCCGCACCGGCCGCCCCGATGATGCTGAGGATGCGGCGCAGGAGGCGTTCGTGCGCCTCCTGGATGCCAACCCTCGCGACCCGCGCGCGTGGCTGTTTGCCGTTGCCAGCAATCTCGTGCGGGATCGGGCGCGTCACGCGAATCGACTCACTCCCCTCTTCGATGCGTTAGACGTCGTCGAGCCCTCGGCCGATCCGGAAGTCCGGTTGTTGCGCGACGAGCAGTGCAGCGAAGTGCGATTGGTGCTCGCGGCGCTGCCGGCGCGCGATCAACATCTGCTCCTCTTGCATCATGGTGGCGCATCCTACCACGAGATCGCGCGCGCTATCGGCGTCGCACCAAGCTCGGTCGGATCGCTCCTGACGCGCGCGCACCGCCGTTTTCTCACCTGTTATGGGAGCCGATATGATAGACCGGACCGATCCGCCAACGCGTGAGCGCCCAACGCATCCCGACGAGGGCGGCCTCCGTGCGTACCTCGATGGTGAGTTGTCTTCCGTGGCCGCGGCGCGGCTCGCCCGGCACGTCCGCCACTGCCGGGCGTGCGGTCGCGCCGTCGACGAACTGCGCGCCCTGGACACGCGCGCGACATCGCTGTTGGGCGCGATGCTTCCCGGGCGGGCGAGTCGAGCGCGTCGTCGATCGTGGGGGATGGCTATTCCAATCGCGACCACCATGGCCGCCCTGGCCGCGGTGAGTTTCTGGATCGTGTCCGCACCAGCGACCAACGCGCATGCATCGGGCGAATTCCGCGTGCACGATGTGTGCTGCTTCAACCTGGATGGCGGTGAGCACGCCGACGATGGCATGCTGACCGTGAGTCGTGCCGGAGAGGTGGTGGATTGCGTGCTGCTCTACGAGGATCGCGCGGGACTTCGGCGATTCGCCCAACACGATCCGCTGCGCTTTGCCGGAGGTGCGAACCGCGTGGCCAAGTGCGAGCCGAGCCTGCTCGCGGATCTCGCATCATCGCCATCAGTGCTCGCCGGGGCGGAGGGGATGTGAGGAGCGTACTCATCGGGGCCGCATGCGCGATGCTCCTGGCCGGGAGGCCGTGCGCGGTTGGCGCGCAGCAAGCCACCGCCGCTCAGCGGGACAGCATCCGCGCCGACAGCGCGCGCCGGGAAGCGCAGCGGCTCAAGACCGTGGTCGTGACGGGCACCCGCCTAACCGACGTCGACGAGCGCATTCCGGCGCAGGTCGAAGCCATCGATCTCCTTCACGCGTCGCCCGGACCCGACGCGTCCTTTCGCTCGCTCGAGCAGCTCCCCGGCGTGACGCTCTACAATGACCAGGGATCGCGCCTGCAGCCCGAGCTCGAGGTGCGCGGCTTCACGATCTCGCCTATCGTCGGCACGCCGCAGGGCGTCAGCGTGTTTCTGGATGGCGTGCGGATCAACGAGCCCGACGCGCAGGAGGTGAATTTCGATCTGTTGCCGATGGCGGCGGTCGATCACGCGGAATTGGTGCGTGGATCACAGGCGCTGTTCGGACGCAACTCGTTGGGCGGGGCGTTGCTCTTCTTTACCAAGCGCGGCACCGGTACGCCCAGCGCCGACGTGGAGCTGAGCGGGGGATCGTTCGGCCAACGCGTGGGAACTGTTTCCGCTGGTGGTGTGGCGCACGGGATCGATGGATTCGTGATGGCGAGCGGCTCCGACGAAGACGGATGGCGTGATGCAACCGGCGCGCGCACGCGGCAGGTGTTCGCCACGCTCGGCCATCGCTCCCAATCGGGCGGCGCCGACACCAGCGACGTCGCCCTGAGTGTGTTGTATGCCCACGACAAGATCTACGAAGCGGGATCGCTCCCGGAGAGCTGGATCGACATCAACCCGCGACTCAATTACACGCCGGGGGATTTTTTTGCGCCCGATCTGGTCCAGCTCTCGCTGCGCGGCTTCCGCGGCGCCTGGGGTGGCGTGCTGCGCGGCACGGCGTACTTCCGGCGCAACGACATCGAGCAGTTCAACGGCAACGTCCCTCCGCCTAACACGGATGCATTCATCGCCAACCGCTCCGGCGGAGGTACCGTCGAGTGGACACGCCCCGTGTTTCTCGGCACCTTGCCCACGGCGCTCACGATCGGCGGCGAGTACTCGCGCGAGAATGTGAACTTTCGCCTGGTCAATGTCGAGACGGGGGTTCCGGATACCGTCGCCACGCTCGCCGTCGTGCATCAGGACAACGCGGCGGCGTACGCGCAGGCGGTGGTCAACATCACGCCCAGGTTGTCGGCGACCGTTGCCCTGCGCGAAGACTACGTGCACCTCCCGTATCGCGACGAGCTCAACCCGACGAACAACGGCACGAGCTCGTACGATCGGCTGTCGCCGTTCGCCGGCCTCACGATGCGGTTCTCGGACGATCTGCGCGGTTTCGTGGCCTACAAGAGCGCGTTCCGCGCTCCGGCCCCGCTCGAACTGGCCTGCGCCAGCCCCGATGCGCCGTGCGCGCTTCCCTCGGCGCTGGGTGCCGATCCCGCGCTCAAGCCGGTGACCACGCACGACTACGAGGCGGGGTTCGACCTCGATTTGCCCAATCATACATCGGTGGATGTCGACGGGTTCTGGACGGACGTGGTGAACGACATCGTGTTCGCCTCGCCTAACCTTACAGCCGTGTATTTCGTGAACATCCCGCGATCGCGGCGCGCCGGGATCGAGATGTCCGCGCAGACCGCCCTCCCCGCGGGCGGCCGCTTGTTTGGATCCTACAGCTACGTCGCATCGACCTATCAGGGCACGGTCCAGATCGCCACGTCCGATACCAACCCTGAACCCGTGCGGCCCGGCGACCAATTCCCCAGCTCCCCGCGCCACCGAGGCCGCGCCGGAATCGGCTTCACGCGCGTCGTGGGCTCGACGGCCATCGACGCGACCTTCGATGTCCGCGCCTACTCCAGTCAGTACCTGCGCGGCGACGAAGCGAACCGGCACCCGCCGATACCGGGCTACGCCGTATCGGGCCTCGGCCTCCGTGCTGACGTCAGCCGCTATCAGGTTCGGCTGCTCGTAGACAACATATTCAATAGCAGCTACAAAACATTCGGCATCATCGCCCAGAACAGTCTCGGTCCTCCCGGTTCGCCACCTCCGACCGGCAACGATGTCGACGGGCCGCTCGAGAACTTCTACTCGCCGGCCTTTCCGCGCAGCATCGTGCTGTCCGTGAGCGCGCGGTTCTGATCGGGAAAGGGTGTGCTCTCTCCGGCCGTCGAGGCCGGCCGCAGGGTGCCGTGGGACAACGTCCTTCGCTCGTGCGGCGTAGCATCAACAACACCGCATCGGAGCGCCCGCATGGCCCCTGGCATTCGCACCTTGACCCTCGTCGCGGTCAAGCGGATGGCCGGCTCCGGTGGTTATGCACGCCGGCGCCGGCGCGCGCTTCTCCTCCCAAACACGGAATCGTCGCCATGATGTGTGTGTCGGTGATGCATCGAGTTGCCATGGCGTGTGTTATCTCCCTCGCTACCTGGGCGACTGCCGCGATGGCCCAGGCCGCGCCCGCCAGGCCGAACGCCGCTGCCGTGACGTTGGTCATTTTTGAAAATCGGGACTACTCCGCCATCATCGGCGGCGCGCAGGCACCGTACGTGAACCAGGTGCTCGTGCCGCGCGCGGCGGTGATGACCGACAGTCACGCCGTGACCCACCCCAGCCAGCCTAACTACATCGAGCTCTTCTCCGGCAGCACACAGGGCGTCACCAACGACGACTGCCCGAAGACATCGAACGCCGACAACATCGGTGCCCAACTGCTCGCCGCGCACAAGACCTTTCGTACGTACGCCGAGTCCATGCCCTCGAACGGGTTCACCGGGTGCTCTGGGACCAAGGGCTTGTACCGGCGCAAACACAACCCGTCGGTCGACTTCAACAACGTGCCGGCGACGACGAACCGCGTCTATCATTGGGCCGCCGCGTCGCTTGCCATCGTCGTGCCCAACATGTGCAACGACATGCACGATTGCGCTACCAGCGCCGGCGACGCGTGGATGAAGACCAACCTCCCGCAGATCATGAAGTGGAACGCCGCCCACCACGGACTGCTCATCGTTACCTGGGATGAAGCGGCGCCCGATGCCGATGGCACGAATCACATTGCCACGCTGCTTATCGGACCGATGATCAAGCCCGGAACATACGACCAGCACATCGATCACGACGATGTGCTGCGGACGATCCAACAGATCTACGGGCTGCCCTGCGTCGCCAATTCGTGTGGCAAACGGGGCATCACGGGCGTGTGGCGCTGACCGCCGCCAGTCAGGCGTAGAGCGCTTCCGGATCCGCGTTGGCTAACTCGACGAGAAAATCGGCGATGCGCCGCGACACGGCGTCCAGAAACCGATGGCCTTTGTCGGCCGACGCGGCCGCGGGATCGCCCACGCCGGTGTCATCGGTCACCTGCGTCCACCGGCGCGGCGCCCATGCCCATCCCTCGCGCAAGGCCCGCGGCCCGAAGGCCCGTGCCGTCCCGGGGCCGGCTTCGCCTAACGGCAGCACCAGACCCGGCGCCACCGACAGCATCACGCTCGTCTCCAATTCGCCGGCGTGGTCGCCGGGCACCGAAAAGTACGCGGATGGATTCACGCTCGCGTACCAGTTGAGTGTGCACAGAAATATCCGCGTGGTCGGCTGCAGTTCGCGAATCATCTGTCGAAAGTCATTCCCGCCATGCCCGTTCAGAATCACGACCTTGCGCACGCCGTGCGGCTCGAGACTCCGCACGATGTCGCCCAGCACTGCGGCCTGCGTGCTGGGGTTCATGTTGAGGCAGCCACGAATGTCCAGTTGCCCGGTGTTGACGCCGAACGGAATCGCGGGCAGCACGATCACTCGCGCGCCCTCGTCCCACGCCAGTCGCGCCGCCGCCGCGGACACGGCATCGCACTCGATCGTGTCGGTGGCGTAGGGGAGATGAAGATTGTGTGCTTCCGTGGCGCCCCACGGAAGCACGGCCACCTCGTACGTGGTGGCGCGCACCATCTTCCACGTGCACTCGGCCAGAATGTAGGGGCGACCCGTCACGGCATGTCGGAAATGTGTGGCTTGAGGCGCATCGCTGGGTCCCCGAATCGCGACGGCGTGCTGGAAGATGCAGCTACGCTCACGCCGATGCTACCACAGACCTGGAGGGGAGCGTGGCGCCCACCGGCGTCTGGCGCCATCGCGCGCGCCGTGCCGCGAGAGGTCGGCCTCCGACCGCCCGACGCGATGCGATCCTAGGCCGCCCCGCCCGACGGCCGCGTAGGGGTGAAATGAAACGTGTCGCCCGGCTCTGCGTCATCTGCTCATGGAACATCACCGTCTGCCGGGCGAGAGCGTCCGGCGGGAGCACGCGTGGTGGCGGGACTGGGCTTCGGCGATTCCGGTTCTGGCCATCGCGTATTGCCTTGCGTATGTCATCTGGAAAGCAGCTGGGCCGCGCGACGACATGTTCACTCATATCGTCGCGCGACTCGTCTTTCTTCCCCTCAACGCCGGCACGGCGGCCCTCGCCTGGCGGGCCGCGCGCCGTCACGCGGACGACCCGAAGACCCGTCGCGCGCTGCTGCTCGTGTCGCTGGCCTTCCTGTGCGTGCTCGCCGGGAACATCGTCTCGTTCTACGTCGGAATGGTCCTGGATGGCGATCCGGGAAGCAGCTGGATCAATATCTTCTACTTCCCGTTCTACCCGCTGTTGCTGTTGGGCTTGCTTGCCTTTCCCCTCACGCAGCGCGTGGAGCATGAGAGCCGCAAGATCCTGCTCGACGCCGGCGCGGTGCTCGTGGGCGGCGGCACGGCGATCTGGTTTTTCGTCCTCCGTCCGACGACGGAGGTCGGACATCTGGCGCCCCTCGCCAGCGCCATTGCCCTCGCCTATCCGTTAGGCGACATCCTCCTGCTGTTGGGCGTCACGGCGTTTCTGATGCGCCGACCGGCGGCCAGCCGGGGCGGCGCGCGCACCTGGTTCGTGGTCGGTATCGCCATCTATACCGTAAGCGACCTGGCCAACGACCTGGAGTTCCTGAACGTCGGATGGTTCGGCCTCACTTCGACCGACGTGCTGTACCTGGTGGCGTACTGCATTATCATCGTGGCGCTGCAGCGGTTCTCCTGGCCCCGTTCCGTGGCGCCGCCCCAGGAACAGCCCGCGTCCGACGTCCAGCCATTCAGCCCGCTGCCGTACGTCACCGCCGCGTTCGTGTACGGCCTGCTGATCGTCGTGGCGGCTCGCCAGTGGCCGTCCGCACTGAGCCTCCTGTCGCTCGGCGCCATGCTCACCACGGTGTTCGTGGTACTGCGCCAACTCGAGGCCGTACGCGAGAACGCCCGTCTCGTGACCGAGCGCGCCGCGCGCGAAAACGAAGCCCGATTCCGCGCGCTGGTGAAGCACTCCACCGACGTCATCATGATCGTCGATCCGGATGCCGTGATCCGGTTCTTGAGTCCGTCGGTGAGTCGCATCTTCGGCTACGACGCCGACGAGCTGCTGGGCCACCGTGTGACGGAGCTGTTGCACCATGAGAGTGCGAACGACGCAGCGGAGCTCCTCGCCGCGGCTGCGTCCCAGCCAGGCGCCACGGCGCCGAGCGAGTGGCGCGTGCGCCATCGGGATGGGCGACTGCTGAACGTCGAAACGGTGGGCACCAACCTGCTCGCCGAGCCGACCGTGCGCGGCATCGTGCTCAACACGCGCGATATCAGCGAACGCAAGGCGCTCGAGGCGCAGCTCATGCATCAGGCGTTCCACGATCCACTCACGGGTCTTGCCAACCGCGTGTTGTTCCTCGACCGCGTCAGCCACGCCCGCGCTCTCGTGCGGCGGCATGACCAGATGCTGGCCGTGCTGTTTATCGACCTCGATGGCTTCAAGACCATCAACGACAGCCTCGGACACGCCGCCGGCGATCGCCTGCTGGCGGTGATTGCCTCGCGTCTCCTCACCTGCGTGCGGACGTCGGACACCGTTGCCCGGTTAGGCGGCGACGAGTTCGCGCTGCTCATCGAGGATGCGACTGACGAGGCAGCCACCGCGGTGGTCGCCGATCGTGTCGCGGCGTCCGTGCGGCATCCGATCCTGATCGACCGGAAGGAAGTCTTCATGACGGCCAGCATCGGGATCGAAACCGCGACCGATGAGGGCAGCGCGGCCGATCTGCTGCGCAACGCGGATATGGCGATGTACGTCGCCAAGAGCAAGGGGAAGGCGCGGTGGGAGCGGTTCCAGCCCGACATGCATACGAGGGCGCTCGAGCGACTGGACCTGGAAGCCGAGCTGCGCCGCGCCTTGGATCATGGCGGTGAGTTCATCCTGTTGTACCAACCGATCGTACAACTGCAGACGGGCGAAGTAAAAGGCGTCGAGGCGCTCGTCCGCTGGATGCATCCGGACCGCGGCATGATGACTCCGGTGCAGTTCATCCCGCTTGCCGAGGAGACGGGTTTGATCGTGCCGCTGGGACGCTGGGTGCTGCGTGAGGCATGCCGGCAGGCGCAATTGTGGCAGGATCGCCGTGAGAGCGGCGCGCCGCTCACCCTCACCGTGAACGTGTCCGGCTATCAGCTGCAGCACGAGGGTGTGGTGGCCGACGTGCGCGGCGCATTGGACGACAGCGGGCTCGATCCGCACCGCCTCGTGCTCGAGATCACCGAGAGCGTGCTGATGCAGCAGAACGAGACGATCCTCGAACGGTTGCGGGCGCTCAAAGCGGTGGGCGTGCGGCTGGCGATCGACGACTTCGGCACCGGCTACTCGTCGTTAGGCTACCTGCAGCGCTTCCCGATCGACATCCTGAAGATCGACAAGGCGTTCGTGGATGACATCGGCGCTGCCGGCACCGAGCCGGCCCTGGTGCGGGCGATCATCGCGTTAGGCGACACGCTCCAGTTGCAGACCATCGCCGAGGGGATCGAGCTCAAGCAGCAATGGCACGGGTTGCAAGAGCTGGGCTGCGAAATGGGACAGGGCTACTTGTTCGCCCGTCCGGTGAGTGTGTCACAGATCGACGCGATGTTCAGCGGACCGTCCTCCGGCAGCGCCACGGCGCTCCTGCCCGCCGACGCCCAGGTGGGCCGCCCGGTCCAGTGAGAGCGGGGCCGTCGTCCGGCGGTCCGGCAACCTGGATTCCCACCCCGCGCCCCGCTGATTCGGGGCGCGTCCAAGACCCTCGCCGGCGCACCATCGCCAATCGGATCGCGGGTAGCCGCCGGCCCGCCGCTGCACCGAGGTCTTTGCGATGAGTGTGGCCCGGTCGTAGCTTCCCTCCGTCCGCGCCGGCGTCCGTGCGCGGTGCACCGTTTCCGGAGGGGTTCCCGATGATGCGTTTTGTGTTCGCGGGATCACGCGGCTACTTTGGCCGCGCGGCATCCCGGGCCGCTGTTTCGTTAGGCGCGGGCGCGCTCGCGGTGGTGCTGGCCAGCGCTGTACCGGCGCAGACCTCCAACGCGCTCCACTACCCGCCGACGCGCCGCGACACCATCGTCGACGATTACTTCGGCACCAAGGTGCCGGCGCCGTATCGCTGGTTCGAGGACGACAACAGTCCCGAGGTGGCGCAGTGGGTCGACGCGGAGAACGCCGCCACCGAGTCATATCTGGCGACGATCCCGCTCCGCGTCGAGTTGCAGAAGCGCCTCACCGCGCTCTGGAACTACGAGAAGGTGGGGGTGCCCTACCGGCAAGCCGGCCATCTGTTCTTCGCCAAGAATTCCGGGCTGCAGAACCAGTCGGTGCTCTACGAGCAGGATGGTCTCACCAGCCAGTCCCGCGCCCTGCTCGATCCCAACGCACTCTCTCCCGACGGATCGACCGCCCTCGCCGGCTCGGCGGCATCGCCTAACGGGGAGTATCTCGCGTACGGGTTGTCGCAGGGCGGCTCGGACTTCGAGGAGCTGCACGTGCGGTCGCTGGGCGACGGCGGCGACCTCGCCGATACCGTGCATTGGGTGAAGTTCTCCGGCATCGCGTGGACGAACGACAATCATGGGTTCTTCTACTCGCGGTTTCCGGCGCCGGCGCCCGGACAGGCGCTCACCGCGGCCGCGGTCAACCAGAAGGTCTACTATCACGTCCTCGGCACGCCCGACGCGACCGACCGCGTGATCTACCAACGCCCCGACCTCCCCGATTGGTTCGTCGGCGCCAACGTTACCGACGATGGACGCTTTGCCTTCATCACGCTGGTCCACGGCACGGAAACGAAGAACCAGCTGTTCTACATGGATCTGAAGGACCCCGCCCACCCCGATCTCTCGGCTCCCGTGCGGCCATTGGTCGCCGATGGGGACGCCGAGTACGCGCCGATCGGCAACGACGGCGACACGGTGTTCGTGCAGACCACCAATCAGGCGCCTAACCGAAGGATCATTGCCATCGTGCTCCCCGACACGGCGCGCGCACACTGGCGCACGGTGGTGCCAGAAGCCAAGAGCGTCATCGAGGCGTCGACGCTGGCCGGTGGCCGGGTGATCGCCCAGTATCTCGATGACGTGAAGAGCAAGATCGCGATCTTTGGCACAAACGGTTCGGTAAAGGGCTATGTGGCGCTGCCCGGCATCGGTTCCGTCGGCGGCCTGTCCGGACGCATGGATACGCCCGAGCTGTTCTATGGCTTCACGTCGTTTCTCTATCCCACCACCGTCTTTCGTTACGACTTCACGACGGGTCGCAGCACGCCGTTCCAGACGCCGCAGGTCGCGTTCGATCCCAGCCGCTACGAGACACGACAGGTGTTCTATCGCTCCAAGGACGGCACGCGGGTCCCGATGTTCATCACCGCCGCCAAGGGCGTGAAGCTCGATGGATCACATCCCACGGTCCTCTACGCATACGGCGGCTTCGACATCAGCATCTTGCCGTCCTTCAGTCCGACCACGGCGGCGTGGTTGGAGCGCGGGGGCGTCTACGCGGTCGCCAATCTGCGCGGTGGCGGCGAGTACGGCGAGGCCTGGCACCGGGCCGGCATGCTCGACAAGAAGCAGAACGTCTTCGACGACTTCATCGCCGCTGCGGAGTACCTCATCCACGAGCGGTATACATCCCCTGCACACCTGGCCATCCATGGCTATTCCAATGGCGGCCTGCTGGTAGGCGCGGTGATGGACCAACGTCCCGACCTGTTCGCCGCCGCGTATCCGGGTGCCGGAGTGATGGACATGCTGCGCTATCAGAAGTTCAGCGCGGGCGTGGGGTGGGTGCCCGAGTACGGGTCATCCGACGACTCCGCGCAGTTCCGCACGCTCATCAAGTATTCGCCCGTACAGAACCTCAAGCGCGGCACGTGCTATCCGGCCACCATCGTCACCACCGCCGATCACGACGATCGTGTGGTGCCGAGCCACTCGTACAAGTTCATTGCCGCGCTGCAGGCCGATCAGTCGTGCGCTCGACCGGTGATCATCCGTGTCGAGACCAAGACCAGCCACGGCTACATGCCCACCGACAAGCGGATCGCGCAGCTGGCCGATGTCTGGGCGTTCACGGCCTGGAATCTGGGCATGCGGTGATGATGGCGGCGGTGGCGTGCGCGTAGCCGCGATCGCGACCACCGCCGAAGCGCGATGGTGGACGCGGAATCTGGCGGCTTGCCCGCCCGCTGCACCGCGCCGTCATACGCGGCGTCACCTCTTGATCGGGAGCGTCGGCTCGCTGTCCATGCTATCGGGCGCCGGCTGAGCACCGGCGCCGAACGTCACGCCCTTCCGCTCGGGTCCCGCTGCTGTGACGATCGCGCCTAACACAAATACCGTGAGGGCCGTGAGCGCCATCGACACTGCATAGCTCGCACGCGCCGCGAATACGGCTTCGATGTACGCGGCTGTACTCGCCACCAGCACTCCGCACTGGTAGGCAAAGCCGGGCAGGAATCCGCGTACCGTATCGGGTGACAGCTCGGTGATGTGCGCCGGGATCACTCCCCAGGCGCCCTGCACCATGAACTGCATGAGGAACGCGCCTACCCACAGCAGCGCCGCCGATGGAGCGAACGCCCAGAGCGGAATCACGAACAGCGCGGCCACCAGGGCGATCACGATTGCACGCCGCCGCCCGATGCGATCGGACCACATGCCGAACGCCACGCCGCCTATGATTGCCCCTACCATGGAGAACCCGGTCACCAGCGCTCGCTGTTGGGGCGACATGTGCCACGCGCGCGGCAAGAACGTCGGATACATGTCCTGCGTGCCGTGCGACACGAAGTTCATCATCGACATGAGCAGCACGAGATAGAGAAACAGTTTCCAATTCGACGTGATCGCGCGGCCCAGTCCCGACCAGCTGGTCTGTCGCGTGCGCTCCCACACTTCCGATTCTTTCACGCGGAAACGCACGAACACCGCCAGCAGCGCCGGAAGTCCACCGACGAAGAACATGGGACGCCATCCCCACCGGGGAAACACGAAGAAAAAACACACGGCCGCCAACAGATACCCCGCGGCGTATCCCTCCTGCAGCAATCCCGACAACACCCCGCGGAGCCGCGTGGGCGCCTTCTCCATGGCCAGTGATGCCCCGACACCCCACTCGCCACCCATGCCGATGCCAAACAACGCACGCAGCACGAGGAACGTGGCAAAGTTAGGAGCCAACCCCGACAACACCTCGACCACGGAGAAAAACACAAGGTCGATCATGAGCGGGATACGCCGCCCGTACCGGTCGGCCATGAGGCCGAAGATGAACGCCCCCACCGGGCGGAAGGCGAGGGTCAGCGTGAGCGAGAGCGCGAGCTCCGCATCGGTGCGGCCAAAGTCCTTGGCGATCGCGGTCAGCGCGAACACCACCAGAAAAAAATCGAATGCGTCCAGTGTCCAACCGAGAAACGTGGCGAACACCGCGGCGCGGTGATCGCGCGCCGGCGGCGAGTCGCTGTTGCTGCTCATGGACGCGTGGCGGAAGGGCGGCCATGCAGCATGGCGAGCGCCTGCTCCACGCGCGCGGGCACCAACAGATTGTCGGCAATGGCGGCAATCTCCTCCGCCTCACGCCACTCGCGCTCGAGCGTCGAGAGCTCGCCCTCCAGCGCGCGGCGTTCGCGCTCTTCGTGCGCCGCCATCTCGAGCGCGATGCGCACGGAGGGCTGGAGCTTCGTGACCAGTGCGTGGTCCTGTTGCCGCACGGTGAGCGCGAACACGCCGAGCGGCGTATCCGCGCTCTCGAGCAGCTTGACGGCATCCGCCACCTGAGTGCGCGTCGCACCGTACCGATTGACCGCCGGCAGCAGCATCGCGGCGGCGCGTTGCGCGGATTCGCCGTGGAGCTCCACCGGCGGTTCACCGTTAGGCGCACCGTCATAGCGCACGCACAGCGCCCAGTCGGCGGCCGACGTCCCGCCGCGCACGGCCAATCGATCGAGGTGCTTTCGCCGGACGGGGACGATCACGCCGTTGTCGATCGGGATGTGGGCGATGATCTTCTTGGGCGATCCGCGAATTGCGTACTGTCCCCACTGGGCGATCATCCACCCGAAGCTGCCCACCGACACGCCGATCGCCGTTCCGCCGAGCACCACCGCTCCCACCGCGCCCACGCCAGCGCCGGTCATGAGTAGTTGGCGCCGCCGCCGCCGCCCGAATTGATCCCCGTACCGCCATGCGGCGAACTCGGGACGCAGCGGACGACCGATGCGCACCAGGGTGACCATTTCGTCCACCCGGGCCATGCCGATGTTGTCGGTCGACATCCGCAGCTTCGTGCCGCGGAACCGGCGCTCGCAGTCTTCGATGGCTTCCCAGCGCTCCTCGAGCGGCGACAGGTTCCATCGCTCGCACCGGCGACACACCACCCACAGCCGCCCCTTGGCAGGGTCGAACGCCAGACGCTCCCCAACGGGGAACGCCTCGATCACGGCATTCGTGCCGAGCGATGCGTGGCAGAAAATGCAGGTGGAGAACATCGACTCAATATGCGTCCCCGGAGGGGGGGGAACACGGACGATGGCCGCCCTGCCCGTACGATTTGCCCGGTGCGCGGTTTCAGCCGCGCTCGACGCGTACAGCAGAATTACAGCAGGAGCGCCGTGCGAAGCACCAGATCGAAGTCGCGGTACGTAATCGGCAGGGGGAAGTACAGCGCACCGGTCTTGAGCGCGCATTCTCGGGCTTCGCTCGTGCGCTGCATGGATGCGCACAGCACCATGCGTGCGCCCATGACGCCAAGGAGGCGGGCGAACCGCCTCGATGTCGCGCTTGGGTGGTCGAAATCGACGATGGCAACGCGGGGCCGGATGCGGGACACGGCCTGCTCGACCGGCTCATCGTCGAGCGGGTGCGTGGGCACAAGTCCGGACCGGGTCACGAAATCACCGAGCAGTTCCAAGGTGTCGGCGTGGCTGGCCAGAATTAACGCGTGTCCGCTGGGCGCTGAAGCAGGAGACAGCGAGAGTGACTGATGCTCCGGTTGCGTGAGCTGCACCGTTCAACCTCGGGTGATCACTGCGGTGGCGCGACTGCGGCGTGTCGACTCGTGCATCGTACGTTGGAGCGACATCACAGCTACGCGGGTTCTCGTCGTTAGCGGATTGGCATCGCGCACTGTTCGATTCTGCTGAACGACATCGAGACCGCGCGCGCGAACTCCATCATGGAAGATTCAACGCGACGACGCGTAACAGCGCGCGTGAGTTGTCGCTCGCGCGCGGCGATGTTCCTGGCATTGTGCGACAGTGACCGGTCGGCTCTGCCGGGCGCGCATGCGGCGCACTGCTAAGTCGTGGTGCATGAAGTGTCGTGATTGGGAAAATGGAGAGGGCGCGCGATGAGGCGGGGCGAGCCAAGCGCCGCGCGCGCGTCCGGAATCGGAGCGCGCGCGACCCTACGGCGTTACGCGGCGAGGACCCGCGCGGAGCCGCGGTAACTGCTGACGATGGCGGGGAGGTAACGGGCCATCGGTGTGTACTCCAGGCCCAGAGCGGCGCAGGCGTGCGAACCGTCGACGCGAAAGCCCGACGTCGCAAAGCGCGCCTCGTCGAGCGGAAGCCGCGGGCGGCCCCCAAACAGCGACGCGGTGCCGGTCGAAAATGTGGCCGACGTCGTGGTGAACCAGTTGGGCAATGTCTTGGGCGCCGGTTGGCCGGCGACCTTGGTCACGCGAGTCATGAACTCACGGGTCGTCAACGTCTCACCACTCAGGATGTAGCGTGAGCCGCTATGCCCCTTTTCGGCAGCCAGCGCGATCCCAGCCGCCGCGTCGCGCGCCCAGATCCACCCCATGGGCGCGTCACCCGTGCGCCGGCGCTTCCCGGTCGCAAAGTCCGCCACCATTCGGCCCAGCCATCCGGAGTCGCCACCCGAGATCACCAAGCCGGGATTCACGACCACGACCTCCACGCCCTTGGCCCGGTAGCGCAGCACCGCGTGTTCGGCTGTGAGCTTGGAGCGTTCGTAGGCGGTGAGGGTGTAACCCCGATGCACAGTGCGCTCGGTGCCCCAATAGCCCGGCGCCTCGCCGATGGTGAGCGACGATGAGACGTAAACCACGCGCGGCACACGCGCCTCAAGCGCCGCGGCGAGCGCGTTTTCGGCGCCGTACACGTTGACCGCGTGGAACGTGGAGGCCTGCGGCGCCCAGAAATCGAAGAACTGCGCTACGTGGACCACCAGGTCGCACCCCTGCATGGCGTCGGCCAACAGACGAGCCCGGGTCAGGTCGCTCATCACCGCCTCAGCGCCCAACTTGCGCAACACGCCAATCCCACTCCGCCGGCGCACCTGCCCAACCACAGCGTCGCCACGCTCCCGAAACACCTCGGTCAGCGCGCGTCCAAGCGGTCCGGCCGCTCCCGTCAGAAACACTCTCATAGCCGACTCTCCTCGTGTCCAATCGATGAAGGCTCTGTATGTGACGATTTGAGACAGGGGGGGGCACGACGAGATAGGGAAGCGGAAGTGGAAGGGGAGGGGGTTGATGGGAACTGGGATTGGTGGTACCTGCTACTGTCGCCACGAACTACCAACCACCAAGCACCAACCACCAAGCACCAACCGCCAAACACCATGCGCCGCACTCTCCTTCCGCTCCTCTCGCTGTTCCTGCTGCCCGCATACAGCCTCGCCCAGCAACCAGACACCGCCTACGCCCGATTGGTGCGGGCGGCAACAACGGACACGCGATTCTTGCCCGAGGCAGTGGCGACGGTGCCGGCCGGTGGAAGCGTGCCCAGTCCCCTCGCGTACTTTGGACGCATCGCGGGCGCGCCGGGGGTCATGCACCACACGGCGGAGCTGTATGGGTATTTCCGGGCGCTTGCCAAGGCGTCGCCGAGAGTGCGCGTGGACTCTATCGGGACGACAGAAGAGGGGCGCGAGATTATCCTCGTCGTGATTGCCGACCAGGAGACCATGCGCGACCTCGATCACTACAAGGCGCTCATGCGGCGACTGGCTGACCCGCGAACACTCCCCGTCGATTCGGTGGCCGGCGTGATCGCGCAAGCCAAACCCATCTACTACATAAACGGGGGAATGCACTCGCCGGAGATGGGGTCGCCGGAGATGCTCACCGAACTGGCCTATCGTCTGGCGGTTAGCAACGATTCGGCTCTTGAGCGCATCCGTCATTCGGTCATCACGATCATCAATCCGGTAAGCGAGCCGGACGGACGGGACAAGCAGGTCGATTGGTATCTCCACTACACCAAGGGGCGCCCGAAATGGGATGATGGGTATCCGCGCTCGTCGCCGTACTGGGGGCGCTATGTGCTGCACGACAACAATCGTGACGGTCTGCAGATCAGCCAGGCGATCACGAAGGCCATGTTCGCCATCTTTTACGATTGGCACCCAATCGTGATGCACGACCTGCACGAGTCGGTGCCGTTGCTCTACGTGTCCACCGGCACCGGACCGTACAACGAGAACAACGATCCCATCGCGATCGGCGAGTTCACGCTCCTGGCCAACAACGACATCACCGCTCTGACCGCCGCGGGCCTACCCGGCGTGTGGACGTGGGGGTTCTTTGACGGATGGTGGCCGGGTTACGGCATGTGGATCGCGACCAACCACAATGCGATCGGCCGGTTCTACGAAACGTTCGGCAACGCGGGCGGCGACACATATCTGCGGGATCTGTCTGATGAGAAGTTTGCCGGCGCACCCGTGACTTCGCGCGAGTGGTATCGGTCGTGGCCGCCCACCAAGCAGGTGTATTGGAGCTCGCGCGACAATATCAATTTTCAGGAGACGGGCGTGCTGGTGTCGCTGACCTACGCGGCGACCAACGCGGCGCGCATGCTGCACGATTTCTATCAGGTCGCGGCCAACAGCCTGGCGCGTGGGCGCACCGAGACGCCGCATGCGTACGTCATCCCGGGCTTCGCGCGGCAGCGCGATCCGCGACGCGCGGCCTATCTCGTCACCCAGCTCGAGCGCCAGCACATCGAGATCATGCGCCGCACCACGGGCGACTCGGCGGGCGATTTCGTCATCCGACTCGATCAACCGTACCGCGATCTCGTAGTCAATCTGTTAGGCATTCAACACTATCCCAGCTCGGCCCAGTATCCGCCGTACGATGACATTGCCTGGACGTTAGGCCTGCTCTATGGCGCCGACGTGCGGGCGGTGAACGACACGGCGGTGTTCCACTGGTCCGGCCTGGAGCCGCTGCGCGACACGGTGGCCTACACCGCCGCCGCCGCCGGTCCGGGGCCCGTGTACCTGCTCGCCTATCGCGCGCAGAGCGAGGTGCTGCCCGCGCTCTACCGTCTGCGCAGGCAGAGCCGCGCCGCGCACGCGGCCGTGGCCGACCGCGCGTTCGTGGTGGGCCGCGACAGCTTTCCGGCGGGCTCGCTGGTGCTCGACCACCTCCCCCCCGACGCTGCGCGCGACCTCTCGATGCGCTACGGTCTGCCGTTGATGAGCGCCGCGCGCGCGCCCGATGTGCAACGGCACGATGTGTCGCTTCCCCGCATCGCGATTTACCATTCGTGGTACGACACGCAAGACGCGGGGTGGTCGAGCTATACGTTCGATCAGTTAGGCATTCCGTACACGTCGATCGATAAGGACGATCTGCGCCGCGGGGCGCTGCGCAAAACGTTCGATGTGATTCTCGTGCCGAACATGCCGGGCTCGTTGGACGACATGGTGCACGGCGTGAACCGCGACTTCGCGCCCATTCCATACGAGAAAACCAAGGCGACACCGGCGCTCGGCACGCCGGCGTCGAGTCCGGACATCACCGGCGGCCCGGGCTTCGAGGGGCTGGCAGCGCTGCAAGCGTTCGTGGACGACGGTGGCGAGCTGATCACGCTCGCCACATCGACCCGGCTCGTGGCCGAGTCGGGGATCGCACGCGAGCTCGGGCCGCATGCCACCCACACGCTGTTTCATCCTGGATCCGTTGTGCGCGTCCGCGCGCGCCGCGCGTCGTCGCCGCTGTTATACGGATTCCCCGACACGACCACGGTGTTCCGCGGCAATGGACCACTCTACCAGGTACAGCCGCGCGACAGCGCGATGCTGGTCCTGCAGTACGGCACCAAGCTTCCCGAGACGCCGGCGGAAGGACCCGTGATGGGGAAAGCCACGGCCAGCCCAACGCCGGCGGCGGACACCACCGCAAAATCGAAATCGTATACGACCGACGAGCCGTATGTGGTGTCGGGAATGGTACGTGGAGAAGAAGAAATCATCGGACAGGGCGCGATCTTCGATGTGCCGGTGCGCCGCGGTCACGTGGTAGCGTTCACGTTCGACCCGCTTCACCGGTTCCTGAATCATCACGAGTTCCCGTTCGTGTGGAACGCGATCATCAACTGGAACGTGGTGCCATCGGGAGCGGCGCCGGCTCGCTGAGAGGACACGAGCGCGTCCGCGCGGGGGGACACCGCGGCGCGCAAACCGCGCGCTGCTCGCGTCCGGAAGTGCCGGTGTATCAATCGAGTACCGCCGCGGTGCACCGTGGGCATGGGGCATGCTTTGGATGTGAGACGCAGATCGTCTCGCACCCGGAGGATGCGATGTTCAGCCGTGCCGGCCTTGCCACCGCTGTTGCCGCGCTCGTCGCGGCCACCGCGCCGCTGAACGCGCAGCGCGGCCTGCGTCCAATCGATGAATCGAGTACCAGCGTCGTGCAGTTCACCCCGTACGTCGGGTACATGGCATACGGCGATTTCTTGCGC
Organism: Gemmatimonadaceae bacterium; assembly: GCA_025450035.1. Taxonomy (GTDB): domain Bacteria; phylum Gemmatimonadota; class Gemmatimonadetes; order Gemmatimonadales; family Gemmatimonadaceae; genus JADGGM01. The sequence goes on along the minus strand of JANWIF010000021.1, from coordinate 25,934 downwards.
GGGCCGGCCGGGCGGGGGACGTTTCTGTCAACGGAGAACAGCGCGTTGTTCGGCGCGCAGGTGGCGCTGGCCGTCGTGCCTAACGTAGCGATCTACGGGAACGCGGCATACGGGCAGACGAATCTGCAGCTCGGCGTTCCGCTCGTAGGCAGAGTGAACGCGGGAAACACCTCGGTGTGGCTGTTCGATGGCGGGCTGCAGTTCACGCTGCCCAGAGGACGATACGATCGCGGCGCCGTGCGGCCGTTTGTGCAGGTGGGAGCGGGCGCGATGCGCTACGATATGAACGCCGCCGATTTGTTGCACCCCAACTCGACCAACTTCGCGTGGAACGCCGGTGTGGGAATCGACGCGCGCCTCGCGCGTGTGGTCGGGCTGCGACTGATGGTGAAGGACTACATCGGTCGCTTCAATTTCCAGGACGCGACGGGCGTGGACATTGACGGTCCGATGACGCATAACGCGGCGTTCACGGCGGGCCTCCGCATCGGATTCTGACCTGCGGAGAGTGGGACACGACGCGCTTCCACCGCCGTACGCCGTGTCCCGACTCCCTGCGTTACATCGCCGGCCGCGTCATCCCACCCATTCCCATGCTCCCCACGCCAAAGCCAAGCGCGCTCACTACGACGCTGATGACGATCGCTAGAATGATTCCGACGATGATCACCACCACCGTGTAGCCCATCGCCTTTTCTGGCGGTGACTTCATGAGCACCGGCAGGCCGGTGTACAGCAAATACAAGGAGTACAGACCGAGCAGCCCGCCGATGATTCCGAGCGCGGGTATGATGCTGAGAATTCCGAAGACCCAGGCGGCGGTGTACGAATAGGCGGCAACCTTGAGCGCCTGGATGGAATTCTTGGTGCCGGTAAACGTTGGCGCCAAAGCATCGATGATCAGCGCCAGGATGTATACGCCCACGAGTCCGAGTACGAACCGCACCACCGCGCCGACGGCCAGCGACCCGATCGGAGGGCGAATCGTGCCGATGATTGGCAGCGACAGACCGAACACTCCGAAGCCGATGACCGATGCAATGGCCGGTATGAGCGACAGCGGGATGATGTAGCCCGTGTACAAACCGCCAACCGTGGCGGGTTCGGTGTCGATCACCTGCCATTCAGCTTTCGGCTGCATGATGATGTTCTTTGCTCTGGCGATCAAACTCATTGGAGTACCCCTCGCCCGCGATGAAGTGGGTGAAGGCGGTTCGACCGGCGAGCTGCGCACCGCCTGGGCGTCCGCCGAACGGAGCTGCCGTGAGAAGAGGGGATCATTCGGCATAACGGCCGTAAATGCAAGAGGATGCTGTAACACGGAAGTCTCAGCCACGATGGAACTTCACTTGGCGCAACGTGTTGATCTTATAGGCGGGCGAGCGGTGTTGGGACTGTCTCAATTCCACCACGCGGCATGTCCAGCGGGACGGACAGACCGCTCGCGCGATGCCGGAAAAGTGTTATCTGACAACAACTTGCGTTGCGGCACGACACTCGCCATGGTAGTTTGTAGGGGCGCGATTACGGGCGTCTATTTTGTGCTCGCCGGCCAGAGCGGGTTGGCGAATGGCGTGATCCGGGAGGGGCTATGCTCTCCGTCCTACTTGTTCCATTGCTGCTCTCAGGCGCTGCGCCTGCCACTCCGGTGGCGATGTCGCGTGCCGCGACTTCGGACCCGACTGTCCGCATCTCTCTCGACCACGACTCGTACGATCAAGGCGATCGTGCGCGCGCGAAGGTTCAGATTCGCGATGACGGATATCTCGTCGTGCTGCACGTCTCGCCCGATGGTTTGGTGCGCGTGCTATTTCCGATCGATCCGACCGATGACAACTTCGTGCGCGGCGGAAAGAGCTACGAGATTCGTGGGCGTGGCGACCGGGAGGCATTTACCGTAGGCGGAGCTGCCGGCACCGGAACGATCTACGCCGCATGGTCGGGACAGCCGTATCACTTTGACGAGTTCACGCGCGACGGGCACTGGGATTACACGGTGCTCGGCGATTCGGCGCTCGCGACTGATCCCGAAACCGGATTCACCAACCTCGTTGGGCGAATGGCGAGCGGTCATTTCGACTACGACCTGGCGACCTATACCGTTGGGCAGCAGGTGGCGTCGTACTCGCGGCGCGATTACGTGGCGTATCCGGCGTGGACCGATCCGTGGGCGTACCCGTACTCGTACGATCCGTATTTCTCCGGCTACGGCGACGGCGGATTTGGGCTGGGCATCGGATTCGGCTTCGGCAATCCGTACTACTACTCGTCGTACTACTATTCGCCGTTCTATTCCGGCTATTACAGCCGGCCGTATTTCGGCGGCTGCTTCTACTGCGGTCCGGTCGTTGTCTACCGTCCGTTCGGCGGCGGTCCATTCCGGTGGAAGGGCGGAATCCCAGGTGGTGGCCCGTTCGTCGGCGTGCGGTACCGTCCGCGTTCAGTGTTAGGCCCTAACGCGTTCGCGAGTGCGCCCGCATTTCGCGGCACGCACTTCAGGGGCCCCGGTGTGGCGACGCCGTGGCGTACTCCAGGGGCGAGTGTCAGCGGGTTTGCGCGCCAACCGGTCCTGCGGCCCACCGATCTGCAGGGCGGTCGCCGAGTGCCGGTGTCGCTCGGCGCGCCTACCGGACGGTCGAATGGTGAGCGGACCGTGTTCGCCGAACCGGGTCGCGTGAATGCCGGCCCGGTGTCGCCGGGTGAGCGTGGCTCGCGGGCCGTGCCCGATCGGCCGCGGTACGAGCCGTCGACGCGGGTGGCGCAGCCCACACGGGTGAGCCGGCCGCCAACACGTACGGAGGCCGCGCCCACGCGGGTGAGCGAGCCGCGAGTGAGCGAGCCGCGCGCGACGCCAGCGCCGCGCGTGGTGCAGCCGGCGGGGCGGCGTCCCGAGATGCGTTACGAGTCGCAACCGCGGTTCGAACCATCTGCGCGGGCCGTGCAACCGCGATTTGAAGCGCCTCGCGCCGTGCAACCGCGATTTGAAGCGCCTCGCGCCGTGCAACCGCGATTTGAAGCGCCTCGCGCCGTGCAACCGCGATTTGAAGCGCCTCGCGCCGTCGCACCACGCGTCGAGCGCTCTTCCGGCGGCTTCTCCGCGCCGCGGGCCGCGCCGCGAGCGTCGGAGCCTCGGATGTCGGCGCCGCGCGCCTCCTCCTTTGGCGGTGGCCGCCGCGGGGGTGGTGGAGGGGGCGGAGGGCATCGCCACTAGGACGTGGCGCGTGAGATAGCGCGCCATACAGACGTCACGTGACAGACCGCGTCCTACTCGGGCGCGGTCGTCGTGCGTAGCATAGCGTCGCATGGCGAGTGACCACGCCGTGCTGAAGCGGATACGGCGGATGACTTGGGATCGCTCCGGGCAGCGGGCGAGGACCGCGCGCCGAACGGCGGATACTGAAGAACCCCACGGAGCCTCGAATGCCAGTCACAGCTTGTGGGGTGTGATCGAGTCCAACAACATGCCGTGGTTAGGCGCAGTGCTCACCCCGGGCGCCCACACAATCCGCTTCCATCAGCCGCATCTGTTTCAACACGGCGTGGTCGCTCGCCGCGCCGAGTGGCACCAGCCCGACAGCAGCGCCGGAGCGAATGCCGATGGCCACGCAGCCCAATACTTCGCGCTATCAACACCAACGTCGCCATCCGGATCACCGCACGTCGAGAATGTCGCGCGGGCAATTGGTGATGATGCCGCAGGCTCCCGCGCGCCAGAGCGCGCGCGCACGGTGTGGCTCGTCGATCACCCAGATGTGCGTGGGACACCCCAGTTGCCGCGCCGCGTGGGTGAGCGCGCGCATCGGGATGGGCAGGCCGCTCACGCGCGTCGGCACGGTGAGCGCGCGGTAGCGCACGGGCCTCGCGGGCCGCGCCAGGAGGCCACGTGCGATCAGGGCCATCGCCTCGTAACGTGACGCGCTGCGGACCCAGGGGGCCGCGTCGAACAACTCCAGCGCCCGCGCGTGGAACGACGCGAGCATGCAGCGTCCCGCGGCGCCGGCGGCGGAAAGCACCCGGTGCACCGCAGGTGCTGCGTTAGGCGTCTTGACATCCAGGATGAGCGGCGTGTCGCCGGCAACGCCCAGCACTTCGGCCAACGACGGAATGCGCACGCCGCGGTCGCGCCAGGGGAAGGTGCGCCCTTCGTCGGTCGTGAAGCGGGCGCCGGCGTCGGCCTCGCGCAAGGCCTTGAGCGAGAGCGTCGCGACGGCGCCCGCGCGGTCGGTGGTTCGGTCGACCGTGGGATCGTGGATCACGACGGGTACGTCATCGGCGGTCACGTGGACGTCGAGCTCGAGCCCTTCGGCGCCATCGGCGATCGCGCGCTCGAACGCGGCGATGGTGTTCTCCGGCGCCAGGGCCGCTGCGCCGCGGTGGGCGATCACCGGACGCGCGGTCGGGTCGAGAAGCGTGTCGATGATGCGCGTCACAACGGGAGGCGCAGTCGCGCTTCGGACCCTCGGGCGTCGCGCCGATTCTCGAGCGTGAGCGTGCCCCCATGCGCCTCGGCGATCTGCCGGCTCAGGGCGAGGCCGATGCCCGATCCGTTCGGCTTGGTGGTGAAGAACGGAACGAACAGATTGGCGGTGTCGGCGAGGCCCAGCCCTTCATCGCGGACCCAGACCTCCAGCCAGCCGCTCGTCCGCGTCCATCCTACCGTCACCGTGCCGTTGGTCTCGAGCGACGCATCGGCGGCATTGCGCACGAGATTGATCAGCAGCTGGTCGAGCTGATCGCCATCGGCCGCAATGACGACCGCTCTTCCGTTAGGCGGAAGCACGCCCACCGGCAGCCGCGTCTCGAGTTGGGCGACACGCCGCACCCACTGATGGACGTCCACGGGCCGCGGCTGCGGGCTAGGGAGCCGTGCCAGTAAGGCGTAGGCGGCCATGAACCGGGCCAACGACTCGCTGCGCCCGGCAATGACGGCAAGGCCATCGCCGGCATCCTGACGCCAGTCCTCGGGTAGCGTTGGGCGGGCGAGCAGATCGCGCAAGCTGGCGGCGATGGACTTGATCGGGGCGAGGGAGTTGTTGATCTCGTGTCCCAGCACGCGGATGAGACGCTGCCATGCCTGGCGTTCCTCCTCCCGGAGGGCGCGACTCAGGTCGGAAAGCACCACCAGCAGGTGCGGGCGCCCGCCCTGGCGAAAGGTGCCGCGGCGCAGCTGCCACTTGCCGCGCCCACCCGGAAAATCGATGTCCACCGTGCGTTCCGGTTCGCCGCGCACGGAGTCTGCCATGCCTAACGCGGCTGATGTAAGGCCTAATAGACGCTCGGTCGGCTGGCCCAGCAGCCGCTCGCCGGCGCCGTTCACCAGCCGCAGCGTGCGATGTTCGTCGAACGCGAAGATGGCGACGTCGATTTCCGCCATTACCGTGCGCAGCAGGGCCGTGGCCTCGAGCGCGCCTAACCGCTGGGCGCGCAGCGTCTCCCCCAGCGTGTTCACCTCCAGCAGCGCCAGCCCCAGCGCATCGTCCGCGCGCGCGCCGCGCGCGCGAATGGAAAAGTCGCCCTCGCGGAGCGCCGCCAGCATGTTGGAAATCGTCTGCAGTGGACGCACCACGCGCTCGCGCAGCGACAGCGCGACACCGAGCCAGCCGCCGGCGACGACGATCGTGAGCGTCCAACGCAGTCGGTCGGAGTGGTCGCCGGTCCAGAGCAGCGCAAGGGCGACGGCGCTGCCTGGTAGGCCGGCCAACAGCGAAAGCAGGAGCACCCGGTGCTCGAACGACCACCGCGGAGCCCCGCTGGGTGACGATCGAAGCGGCGCGGTCGGCGAGGCTGAAGGCGCGCGGTCAGAGGCCATGCGTGGAGAGCCGGCGGTAGAGCGCACTCCGGCTGAGTCCGAGGGCCTTGGCCGCCTGACTCACGTTCCCGTCGTAGCGGGTGAGGGCTTTCTGGATGAGCACGCGCTCCGCCTCCTCGAGCGTCAACTCCTCGTATCGAGACGCGCTGCCCTGCGCGCCCGCGCGCAACGCGAGATCGGGCGCGCGCACCGTGTCGTCCTGCGCGAGCAGTACGGCCCGCTCCACGGCGTGATCGAGCTCGCGAATGTTGCCAGGCCACGAGTGATCGAGCAACGCCTGCATGGCAGCCGAGTCGAACGCCGTGAGCGACTTGCGATAGCGGGCGGCGTGGCGCCGCAGGAAGTGCATTGCCAGGGACGGGATGTCCTCTCGACGCTCGCGCACCGGCGGCAGATGGATCTCGATCGTGTTGAGCCGGAACAGCAGGTCCTCGCGAAAACGTCCGCCGTCCACCTCGGTGTGAAGGTCGACGTTGGTCGCGGACAAGATCCGCGCGTTCACCGCGTGTGCGCGCGACGAGCCCACACGCTCCACTTCGCCCGTCTGCAGCACGCGCAGCAACTTGGCCTGGAGTCCGAGCGAGATGTTGGCAATCTCGTCCAGAAAAAGCGTTCCGCGGTCGGCCAACTCGAAGCGCCCAACGCGGTCCGTCTTGGCGTCGGTGAACGCGCCCTTCACGTGGCCGAACAGCTCGCTCTCGAACACGCCCTCGGACAGTCCGCCCATGTTCACGGCCACGAACGCGTGCGACGTGCGCGGCGACACGGCATGCAGCCAACGCGCGACCATCTCTTTTCCCGTGCCGTGCTCGCCGGTGATGAGCACGTTCGCATCCGAGGGACCGACGCGTTCCATGAGCTGCAGCACTGGCCGCATACGCGGAGACTCGGCGATGAGCTGAGGGACGCCATCCTTGCGCAGCAGCGCGTTCTCTCCTTCCAGGCGCTGCGCGCGGCGAATGGCGCGGCCCAGCTCGAGCTGCGAGCGCAGCGTCGCGAGCAGGCGCGCGTTGTCCCACGGCTTCTCGATGAAGTCCCACGCACCCCGGCGCATGGCTTCCACCGCGCCGTCCACGCTCCCCCACGCCGTCATCACGATCACGGGCAACGTGCGATCGAGCTCGCGAAGGCGCGGGAGCAGATCGAGTCCCTCGCGCCCCGACGTTGTGTCACGCGTGTAGTTGAGGTCCATCAGCACTGCGTCGAAATCCCGTTCCTCAATGGCCGATGCGACACCGGCCACCGAACGAGCGGTCTCGATCTGGAACCCCTCGCCTTTGAGCATCAGGCGAAGCGCCTCGATCACATCCGGCTGATCGTCGGCAATGAGGATGCGCGAAGGTGCTTCGGAGCTCACGGTACCTGAGGCGAGAGGGGAAGCACGCGCTGAATCAGACGATCCAGCCGTCCTTCAGATTGATGATGCGATTGCCGTACCCCGCGTTCGTTTCGGAGTGCGTGACCTGAATGATGGTGGTGCCCTGCTGATTCAACTTGGTGAACAACTCCATGATCTCGGCCCCCTGGCTCGAGTGGAGATTGCCCGTGGGCTCGTCGGCAAGAATCAATTTCGGGCTCGCGATCACTGCCCGCGCCACGGCGACCAGTTGCTGTTGTCCACCGGAGAGCTGTCGGGGATAGAGATCCTTCTTGCCCACGATGTTGAACCGGTCGAGCGTATCGGCCACCATGGCTTCGCGCTCGCTCTTTTTGACGTTCCGGTACGAGAGCGGGATGTCCAGATTCTCGGCGACGGTGAGGTCATCGATGAGATGATACTGCTGGAACACGAAGCCGATGTATTGCTTGTTGAGCGCGACGCGCTCCTTCACGGAATACGTGTGCACCGGGTGCCCAACGAACCAGAACTCGCCGGTCCATGCGCTGTCGAGCATGCCGATCACGCTCAGCAGGGTGGACTTTCCCGCGCCCGATGGGCCCATGATCGACACGAACTCACCCGCTTTCACATCGATCGTGACGCGCCGGAGCACGAACACCTGGCCGTTTCCGACCGGATACGACTTATCGATGTTGCGAGTCGAGATGAGTATCGGATCCAGCGGCGGCGAGTCCGCCGCCGCGGCGCCCGAAGCCGTGGGATTCGACTGGTGACCGGCGCCAAATAGGGACTTGAGGGAGGGCATGGGGTGGGGCCTCTAAGGAGTCTGTTGAATTGTAACTGGTGGTTGGAGGTTGGAGGTGCCCACAACGCGCGCGGCTGGCGCCCGGCGACAGCCGCACCGCGATTCCCTTGCGCCTAACTGTGGCGCGCCCGAACAGGAGATTGGCGGTGTTGGCACAGGCGATGGCGAGCACCAGTCCGGCCGCGACCGCCAGCCGGAGCGCGAGAACGGCCCCGGGCGGCGTGCGCGGGCCCATGCGCCGGAGGATCGGGCCGAGCGCAAGGCTCGCTGTCAACTGGCGATCCTGCGCCTGGACGGCGCGACGGTACAACGTCTCCAGCTCGGCGCGAGCGCGCGCCATCGTTCCACCTGGCGCCCGCCCCCGAACGACACTCAGCCGGTAGAGAAGAGGAAAAAGGGCGGCCGCTTCCCTCACTCCGCATTCAGCGGCCCCTTCCGGTCCGTTAGAAGCCGCTTTCCTTGAGCTGCGATTCATCCGCCCGCTCGCGCGGACCCGTTTCGTCTTCCACCACGCGACCGTCGAACAGATGGATCGAGTGGTCGGCGTGACGGGCGTAGCGCGGATCGTGCGTCACCATGATGATCGTCGCGCCCTGGCGGTGCAGGTCGTGGAGCAGGTCCATCACCGCTTCGCCGTTCGTCGAATCGAGGTTACCGGTAGGCTCGTCGGCGAGCAGAATCAGTGGGTCGCCGGCCACGGCGCGGGCCACGGCCACGCGCTGCTGCTGACCGCCGGAGAGTTGCGACGGATAGTGCTTCACCCGGTGCGACATCCCGACTTTCTCCAGCGCCTCCAGCACGCGCTTGCGGCGCTCGGCGGAGTCCATGCCGCGGTATGTGAGCGGAAGCTCCACGTTCTCGTACACGGTGAGGTCGCCGATCAGGTTGAACGCCTGAAAGATGAAGCCGATCTGCCGGTTGCGAACGCGTGCTCGCTGGCTGGCAGTCAGTTGGGCCACGGGCTGGCCGTCGAGCAGATACTCGCCATGCGTTGGCGTGTCGAGCAAGCCGAGGATGGAAAGCAGCGTGGTCTTGCCGCATCCCGAGGGGCCGGCGATGGCCAGGTACTCACCCGGCGCCACCTCGAGGTGCACACCAGCCAGCGCGTGGGTCTCGACTTCGTCGGTGTAGAAGATTTTCGCGATCCCATCGAGGCGGATCAGCGCTTTTCCATCAGTGCTTGTGGACGATGCGCCTAACACGACATCGCTGCGGACTGGGGGGGTGGAGTCCATTGAGGGGGCCGGTGATGGGTGAAGTGAAAACGCGGTACGCGCTCAGCGCAGGCGAACACGATCGTGCGAATCCCACTGCGACATGTCGGAAACGATCACCTTGTCGCCGACGCTCAAACCCTGAATTACTTCTATGGTCGTCACCGATGCGCGGCCGAGCTTCACGTTCACTCGCGCCGCTTCCTTGCCGTCGGGCGTCAGCTTGAACAAGCCCACCGTGCTCTCTGGTTGCCCATACGCCGGCCGAGCGACGTACATCACGTTCTTGAGCCGCTCCACCTCGATCGTGCCATCCACGCTCAGGTCAGGCCGCGCGCCCGGGGGCAGTGCACCATCGAGCGAGACGTCCACGCCTACCGTCCCGGATTGCGCCGACGGATCGATGCGAATGACGTGTCCTTGTACAATGCCATTGCGCAGGTCCACCGCGCACGGCTGGTTGAGTTGGACGTCGGCCGCCTGGTTTTCCGGAATGCGCAACACCGCCTTGAGCTTGCCTGGTTGGGCGACCTTGGCCAGCAGCGTGCCGGGCTGCACCCATTGGCCGGGCTGCAGATCCATGTCCTGCAGCACGCCATCGGAACCCGCGCGAACCTGCATCGATTCCACGCGCTTATGCTGGAAATCGGCGATGTCCTTGAGGCGTCGAACCTGATCCTTCTGCAGCGCGAGCTGGTCATCAACGGTCTTAGACATCACATCGAGCCGTTCGGTTTCCACCTTCAACTTGATGGCGTTTTCGGCGACCTTGTCCTTGGCGTTGCCGGCGTCTTGCGGAGAGATGAGTCCCTTGGCGAGCAGCGCGTCGGCGACGTCGGCCTGTCGCTTGGCCGTCTGGTAGTCGCTCTGCGCGGAGGCCACCACGCCTTGCTCGTTGAGTTGTTGCGTCTCGAGGTTGGTCTTGAGGCTGACCAACGTGGCTTCGGCCGCGCTCAGCTGTTGATCCGCCGACAGCGCCTCGAGCTGGACGTCCGGGTTGGACATGTCGAGGATAAGGGTGCCGGCTTGCACGGCTTGCGGCGGACGAACGTACACGCGGTCCACGCGCCCGCCGGTGACGGCAGAGATCCAGAAGATCTGTTCGGGTACCAGAGTGCCGGGGCCGCGCACTTGCCGAACCATTTCACCGCGGCGAACGGTGTCGATCATGAGAGTCGCGCGGTCGACCGGAGGTGCCGCTGGCTCGAGACGTCCCAGGGCGGCGGTGATCGCGAGGACCACGACCACGGCCGCGCCGATCATGATATAGCGCTTTTTCTTGCTGGGTGGCTCGCGCGGAATATCCACTGAATCAATGAGCAGATGGTTCTAAAGGACCGCCGGGATGCGGTTTCCCACATGGTTACTACGGAAAGGAGTGTGCCTATGTGACAACTCTGTCAAGTGTTTGGTTTGCAACGCATTGCGCGTCTCACCGCCACCTTGTCATGGTTGGCTGTGACCGAGCGTGGGAATGTGCGTCCCGGAAGCGGACACCCGCACGATCACTCAGTTCAGGCCAGTTCGATGGGGGGGCTTCATGCGCATCGTGGTCACAATCGTGGCCGTGACACTCTCGTCATCGGCGGCGGCGCAGTCGGCAAGCACTGTGGACGGTGGGATGGAACCCGTTCGCGTCTGCGTGGGCGGCGATGTGACACTCGGCACGAACCTGGACACGAGTTGGGTGTTTCGCGCGGCCAAGTGGATGGGTCGGCAGCCGCCGGCGCTGCCGGATCCGAGGACGTTGGTCGCACCGCTGGTGCCCATGGTGTCGGACGCCGACATCGTGCTGGTGAATCTCGAGGGTGCGGTGGGCGGGGGTGACGGCAACGAGCCGGCGGCGCCGAAGTGCGCAGCGGGCGCAGCGGGCGCCGCGGGCGCCGCAAACGCAGCCAACGCAGGAAATGCAGGGAACCCCAAGGGCGCCGGGGCGTGTTTCGCCCTTCGCATGCCTAACGCAGCGGCGGCGGCGCTGCGCGGACTGCGCGACAGCGGGGCAGTGGTGGTGAACGTGGCGAACAATCACGTGCGCGATGCGGGGGCGGCGGGATTGGCGCACACCCTCGACGCGCTTCACTCGGCGGGGGTGTACGTGACCGGCGCCGATACACTCGCCACGCCGGTCGCCACCGCACTCGGCGACACGGTGGCGTTCCTTGGCTTTGGCAGTTCCGGCGGACCCGACGTGCGCGATCTGGCCGCGGTGCGGCGCCACGTGGCACGAGCGGCGGCGCGGTACCCGCGGCTGGTGGTCACGATGCACGTGGGCGCCGAAGGGTCGGGCGCGCAACGCACGCGCGACACGATGGAGACGTACCTGGACGAGCGGCGCGGGAATCCAGTGGCCTTCGCCCATGCCGCCGTGGACGCGGGGGCGACGCTGGTGGTCGGACACGGTCCGCACGTGATGCGCGCGATGGAATGGCGCCACGGCGCGTTGGTGGCCTATTCGTTAGGCAACCTGGTGACGTACGGGCCCTTTGCGTTAGGCGCGCCGAAGAACCGTGGCGCGCTGCTGTGCGCGTCGCTCGACCACCACGGACGCGTCACGCGAGCCGTGCTGCGCGCCACGCGCCAGCGGCCGCCGGGATACGTGAGCCCCGATCGCACGGCGCGCGCCGCGGTGCTCGCCGATTCGCTGTCGCGGCTGGACTTTCCCGAAACGGGCGCCCGATTCAACGCAGAGGTGGAGGTGCGAAAGCCGTAGCGCCCGGTGGGTGCTGCGCGCCTAGTGGGACGCCGGCTCGCCCGCAGCCTGCGTGCTGTCGCCATCGGCGAGGGCCACCAGACGCCGAACGCCCTGCCACGGCTTGATCCCCCGCGCAAACGGGCGGATGAGCGCCGACTCGATCACGTGCCCGGCCTTCGTGCTGGCCTGAATGAATCGCCCGTGCCCAACATAGATGCCGACGTGCGAGACGCGTGACCCGCGCCCGAAGGTCAGGAGATCACCGGGCAGCAGTTGCGCTGTATCGCGCGGTACCGGCTCGCCGATGCGTGCCTGGAGGCGCGCTGTGCGGGGGACGGCGATATGCAACGCATTTGCGATGTACGCCACCAATCCGCTGCAGTCGAAGCCGCGGCGTGGCGATGCGCCGCCGAACACGTAGCGAGCGCCCAGCTGATCCCGCGCCAGCGCGACGATGGAGTCGCTCAACGCGAGCGCCGGCTGACTGAAGGGAGCAACTACCGGTGCCGCCTGATACGGCTGCGTGGTGCGCACGCCGTCCTGAGCTCGCGCCATGGCGGGTAGCGCGGCCATCGCGCTGGCCATTAGCACTCGGGCAACAGGAGATGATGGCGGGCGACGGAGCATGGGAAGGCGGTGAGTGGTGTATCGAAAGGGTCGGCGTGCGAGCAGGGACGACTGCCGCGGCCCGCGAGCAACCCGATTGAACGCACGACGAATATGCGTGGCGTCATGGTAATCCGGCCGATCCCGTGCGTCAACCGCCGGCCATCTCCGTGCCGCGCTCACTATGATGCGTGAGATGTGTGCCGTGGGACCTTCCGCTTGGTCGCGAAAATGCCGACTTTTGCGCGTCGCCGATTCCGCATCTCTCGATCCAGCGAGGACCTCGTGACCTTCGATCATCTCCTCCCGATGCTCCGGCGCGCCGCGGTGGGCAGCGCGTTGCTCCTGGTTGGACTCCCGATGTCGTCGCCCGCGCAAGCGACGAAGCCTCCGCTCCGACGCCCACCAACGCGCGTCCCGCGCGAACCGGCGCGCATGCCGCTGACGCTCGGGCCGGCGACGTACATCAAGGAAGCGGGCACGATGTGGACGTTCGACGCGCCGCCGCTTGCGTATTGGAAACAAACCTACGGTTTCACCGCAGACTCCGCTTGGCTGAACCACGTACGTTTGGCGTCCGTTCGGCTTCCCGGCTGCTCGGCGTCCTTTGTCTCTGCGCGCGGGCTCGTGCTCACGAACCACCATTGCGCACGCGCGTGTGTCGCGTCGGCGTCGCCGGCGGACACGGACTACAACAATACCGGATTCGTGGCGACAGCGATCGCCGACGAGCGCAAGTGCTCCACGCTGTACGTCGATCAGTTGCAGTCGATCGAAGACGTCACGTCACGTGTGCGCGGTGCGGTGACCGCGACGTCTGCTGCCGCGCAGGTGGCGCAGCGCGATTCGGCCATCGCGCAGATCGAGAAAACGTGCCACGCCGACACGCAGCTGCGATGCGAGGTGGTGACGCTCTATCAGGGCGGCATGTATTCGCTCTATCGGTACCGACGCTACAGCGATGTGCGGCTAGTGATGGTGCCTGAAGAAGGCGCGGCCTTCTTTGGCGGCGACCCCGACAACTTCACGTACCCGCGTTACGATCTGGACATGGCGTTGCTGCGCGTCTATCAGAACGACTCGCCGATGGTGGTGAAGGACTACCTCAAGTGGAGCGCGTCCGGCGCGCGCGAGGGAGATCTGGTATTCGTCACGGGCAATCCGGGTTCCACCGGCCGGCTGCTCACGTTGGCGCAGATGCAGTACCTGCGCGATGTCCAGTATCCGTTCACGCTTGCCGTGTACGATCGCGCGCTGGCGTTGCTCGCCAAAGTGAGCGCCGAGGATTCCGCGAAGGCGCGACAGAACGAGAACCTCATCTTCGGCCTGCAAAATTCGAAGAAGGCGGTGACCGGGTATCAGGCCGGCCTGCTGGACACGACCATCATGGCGCGGAAGGCGGTGTTCGAGCGCGACCTGCGCGCGCGCGTGGCCGCCGACCCCGCGTTGCGGGCGAAATACGGCAGTGCGTGGACGGAGATCGAGGGCGCCGAGCGTCAACTCACGGCCATGGCAAACCAGACCGTGTACTACGGATTCAGTTTCAATCCGCCATTCGGTTCGCAGCTGCTCACGTGGGCCGGCGCGATCGTGCGCCTGCCCGACCAGGGCGCGCGCCCCGATGCCCAACGCCTTCCGCAGTATCGCGGCGATGGACTGGCGCGCATCCGCTCGACGGTGGTGGCCGATCAGCCGGTGGACACCGAGTCCGAGCGCATGGCCCTCACGTCGTATTTGCAAGCCGTGCAGCATGCGCTCCCGCCTAACGATCCGTATCGGACGGCCGTGCTCGGGACGCGCTCCGCCGATGATGTCGCCGGATCGCTGGTGAGCGGCACCACGCTCGGATCGCTCAGCGCACGTCAAGCACTGATCGAGGGCGGCGCGGGCGCGGTCGACACGTCCACCGATCCGATGATCGTGCTGGCCCGCCGCATCGAACCGCTCGCCCGCAAGGCGCAGGAAGCCGAGGGCCGGTTGAACGACATCATTTCCGCCAACGCGGACAAAGTTGGGCAGGCGTTGTTTGCGGTGTACAACACCAAGCTGCCGCCCGACGCGACGTTCACGCTGCGCCTGAGCGATGGGGTGGTGAAGGGCTATCCCTATAACGGTACCATCGCGCCGTACAAGACGACGTTCTTCGGCATGTTCGGACACGCGACCGCGTTCGACAACAAGGCGCCCTTCAACCTGCCGGATCGCTGGATGCGGCAGCGCGACAAGCTCGATCTGTCCACGCCGCTCGATTTCGTCTCGACCAACGACATCATCGGCGGCAACTCCGGCAGCCCCGTGATCAATCGCGACGGCGAGCTGGTGGGCTTGATCTTCGATGGCAACATCGAGTCATTGCCCAACCGTTTCATTTTCACCGACGACGTCGCCCGCTCCGTAAGCGTCCATTCGCGCGCTATCATCGAGGCGCTGCGCAATGTCTACGAGGCGGGGAGGTTGGCGGACGAGCTGGAAGGGAAGTAGAGCGGGGACGGCGGCGTGGCCGCGGTTTTCTCTTCCCGCGGCTTCCTTCTTCCCTCGTCCCCCGCTAGACTCCCCGCGTGTCGCAACCGATCGCCCCCGTCACGCGGCCGACGTCTACGCCAGCGGCTACGGCGCCGGCGCCGCGTTGGGTCGAAGTGTTGCTGCTGTGCGCGGTCGCGGCGGTGATCTTCGGCGTCATGCGCGTCGCCGCCGAGTGGCGGGCACCGCTGTCGCCCGGCGCGCACATCGAGCTCTCCCCCGCTCGGCTCCCCTACTACGCGGCGCTCTCCACGCTGCGGATGGTCCTCGCGTACATCGTCTCGCTCGCGTTCTCGCTCGCGTACGCTCGCACGGCGGCGGCCAGCCGGGCCGCCGAGCGCGTCATGCTCCCGCTGCTCGACATCCTGCAGAGCATTCCCATCCTGTCGTTCATGCCTGGCGTCGTGCTGGGACTCGTCGCGCTGTTCCCCGGACGCACGCTGGGGCTCGAGCTGGCGGCGGTGATCCTGATCTTCACCAGCCAGGCGTGGAACCTGGCCTTCAGCTTCCATCAGTCGCTGATCACCATTCCGGGCGAGCTCACCGAAGCGGCGCGCGTCTATCACCTCGGCTTCTGGCGCACCTTCACCCGCCTCGAGCTGCCGTTCGGCGTCATCTCCCTCGTTGCCAACAGCATGATGAGTTGGGCCGGGGGATGGTTTTTTCTCATGGCCAGCGAGCAGTTCACGCTCGGCAACGGCAACCTGCGCCTTCCTGGGTTAGGCTCATATTTGGCGGCGGCGGCCGACGCCGGTGACACACGCGCGCTGGTCCTCGGCCTGCTGACGCTTGTCGTCGTGATCGTGTTGATCGACCCGTTGCTCTGGCGCCCGCTGGTCGCTTGGTCGGACCGGTTCAAGTTCGAGACGTCGGGGACCGAGCAGCCCTCGTCCAAGGTGCTCGATGTGCTGCGCGGATCGGTGCTGGTAGACGCGCTGAAATCGCGCGTCCTACGTCCGCTCGCGCGCCGCATCGATCGGGCCTTCTCATCGTCGATCGCCAGCGAACGCGCCGAGGAGGCGGCAGCGGGGTCGCCGGCCCGTCGCCGGGTCTGGACGAGCGTGGGCACCGCGCTGGTAGCATTGGCGATCCTGGCCGTGGTCTGGGCGGGCGTGCTGTCTGTGCACACACTCGCCACGCTGTCGAGCGGCGACTGGGAGCACATCGCGGTGAGCGCGGGGGCCACACTCGCCCGCACCACCATCGCGCTCATCATTGCCGCCGCATGGACGATTCCGGCAGGCGTGGCGATCGGGACCAACCCGCAATGGTCGCGCCGATTGCAGCCGTTGGTCCAAGTCACGGCTTCGATCCCCGCGACGGCGGTGTTTCCCGTGCTGTTGCTGGCTCTGCTCGCGGTGCCTGGCGGACTCAACGTCGCGGCGGTCGCGCTCATGCTGCTCGGGACCCAGTGGTACGTGCTGTTCAACGTGATCGCCGGCGCGATGGCCATTCCATCGGACCTGAAGGAAGCGGCCACGAATTATCACGTGGTGGGGTGGCGCCGCTGGAAGACGCTGATCCTCCCTGCCATCTTCCCGTATCTCGTGACGGGGATGATCACTGCCACGGGTGGCGCATGGAACGCGAGCATCGTGGCCGAGTATGTGAACTTCGCGGGACACACGACGAGCACCGTGGGGTTGGGCGCGCTCATCGCGGGGGCCGCGGAACGGAGTCAATTCCCGTTGCTGCTCGCGGGCACGCTCGTGATGGCGGGGATCGTGATCATCATCAATCGGCTGCTCTGGCGGCGGCTCTATGGATACGCGGAAACGCGATTCCGGCTAGGCTGAACGCGGCGCTGTTCGCGGCGCCCGCGATCATGGCTTCACGGAGGACCACCAATGGCAACCACCACCCGCGCGCTCACGTCGCGACAGCCCGGCACCGTGCTCCTCGCGGCCGAAGGGGTGCGGAAGTTTTTCGGCGACGATCGCTCGCCGGTGCTCGAGCGTATCGATCTCGAGTTGCGCGAGGGCGAGTTCGTGGCGTTGCTCGGTCCGTCGGGCTCCGGGAAGTCGACGCTGCTTCGCATTCTCGCCGGCCTTCTGGACCCATCGGACGGACGCGTGCTCGTCCACGGATCGCCGCTGCATGGGCCTAACCGGCAGGTGGCGATCGTCTTCCAGGGGTTCGCGCTGTTCCCGTGGCTCACGGTGTATCAGAACGTCGAGCTCGGACTGCTGGCCACGAACGTCCCCGACGCCGAGCGACGGGAGCGCGCGCTGCGGGCCATCGATCTCATCGGTCTCGACGGTTTCGAGGAAGCGTTTCCCAAGGAGCTCTCCGGTGGTATGAAGCAGCGGGTCGGCTTCGCGCGCGCGCTGGTGGTCCAACCGGAAGTGTTGTTCATGGACGAACCGTTCTCGGCGCTCGACGTGCTCACCGCTGAAACGCTGCGGTCCGAGCTGCGCGATCTCTGGTCGGACAGCGCCATGCCGACCAAGTCGGTGCTCATGGTCACGCACAACATCGATGAAGCGGTCTCGATGGCCGATCGCATTCTGGTATTCGGCGCAAACCCCGGTCGGATTCGCGTGGAGCTCAAGGGGCTGCGGCCGGCAGAGCGTCGCGACAAGAGCGCGGCGCGCACGCGTCTCGTCGACGCGATCTACCAGGTGATTACGAATCCCGACGAGGACGCGGAGCAGTTGGTGGAGCACTACACCGCGCGCCCACCGACCCGGCGCCGCCGCGCGGAGCCGCCGCGTCCGCGCCGGTACCAGACGCTGCCCGACGTGAGCATCGACGACCTGACGGGCTTCGTGCAATATCTGTCCGGGATCGGGAACTCCGGAACATTGAGCGATCTGGCGCGCGACCTTCAGATGAAAGGTGAAGTGCTGTTCCGCATCGCCGAGGCCACCGACCTGCTGGGGTTTGCGGACATCCAGGAACGCAGCGTCTTCCTCACACCGTTAGGCCAGCGGTTCGCGTCACTCGAGCTCGATCCGCAGAAGGCGCTCTTTCGGCACTCCGTGCTCGACCACATCTCGCTCATGCGCGAGATCGTCCACCGGCTGGAGGAGAGTCCCTCGCATTCGTTGGAATCGGAAGTCGTGCTCGAGGAGCTGGAAACATCGTTCACCAGCGCCGAGGCGCGGCGGCAGTTCGAAACGCTGGTGGACTGGGGACGGTACGCAGAGCTGTTCAGCTACGACGACGTGGACGGCGAGCTGCGTCTGGACGAGGAGCACTACAATGTCTGATCCACCGCGGCGCGCGCCAATGCACGGCTTCAAGGGCGAGCGCGTGCTCATGCGCATCCATATCGGAGAGCGCGACAAGCACAACGGGAAGCCGCTGTACCGCGAAATCGTGGAATTACTCCGCGCCCGCCACTGCGCGGGCGCGACGGTGCTGCGCGCGATCATGGGGTTCGGCGCCCACTCGCGGCTCCGCAGCGACCGGATCGAGGTGTTGTCGTTGGATCTGCCGATCGTGATCGAGGTGGTGGACACGGAGGAGAAGATTCAGTCGGTGCTGCCCGATCTGGATGACATGATCGGCGGCGGGCTGATCACGCTCGAGCGGGCGAAGGTGATCATGTATCGGCCGCACCTCGCGGCGGACGAACGCACGGAGAGCTGGCCGATCGACATCACGGGCAGCTGGCGCTCGATCGACCCCGACCTGCCGCCCGATGCCTAACGACGGCTGGGCCCGCACCGGTGCGCGGCGACGGTTGCTATTGCTGAGCAATTCGCGCGATGCGCAGGGGCGATTTCTCGTGCACGCGCGCCCGGCGCTCGAGGAGGCGCTTTCGGGTGTCGCGCGCGCCGTGTTCGTGCCGTTCGCGGCGGTGACCGTGCCGCTCGATGCGTATGCCGAGCGGGCGGGCGACGTGTTTGCATCGATCGGCGTCGCGGTGGAGTCGCTCCACCGGTCGCCCGATCCGGCCGCGACGGTGCGCGCGGCGGACGCGATCATCGTCGGCGGCGGCAACACCTTTCAACTCCTCCGGCGCCTGACTGATCTCGGAGTGCTGGACGCGCTGCGCGAGCGCGCTCTGTCGGGCGTGCCGTACGTCGGCTGGAGCGCCGGCACGGTGCTCGCCTGCCCCACCATCCAAACGACCAACGACATGCCCATCGTCGAACCGCCGCGGCTCACTGCGCTGGGCTTGGTGCCATTCCAGATCAATGCCCACTATACTGATGCCCATCCACCGGAACACCAGGGCGAGACCCGCGCGGAACGCATAGCCGAATTCCTCGTGCTCAATCCCGGCGTACCGGTGCTCGGATTGCGCGAGGGCAGCGGACTTCGCGTGACCGGGATCTCGATGGAGCTGGTGGGCGAGACCGGGGGGGGGGCCCGGCTGTTCCGGCACGGCCGGGATGCGACGGACTATTCGGCCGGCGCAGATCTTTCGCCGTTGTTGGAGGCGGATCCCGCCCGGGAGACCCGATCAATGACGCCGACATGGCGATGATTCTCTACGTGGCGCTGGGCAGCGCCATCGGCGGCGCGGGCCGCCTGCTGTTAGGCACCTTGGTCCAACAGCGCGCCGGCACGATGTTTCCCGTCGGCACGCTCGTCATCAACATCACCGGCTCGCTGCTGCTGGGCTTCATCATGCGCGCCGCGTTGGGCACGCCGTCGATCTCCCCCGAGGTGCGGGGCTTTCTCACGACCGGGTTGTGCGGGGGCTACACCACCTTCTCGACCTTCACCTTCGAGACGATGACGATGTTGGAAGATGGGGAGCTGATGCGCGCGAGCTGGTACGTGGGATTGAGCGTCGTCATGTCGCTCCTAGGCGTGTATCTGGGTTCGATGGCGGCGCGCGAGTTGCTGGCGCTGCGTCAACGCTGACGCATGCGGTGTTCATGCACGCAAGAGGGGTCATGATTCAGAGGCCGCGATGGTCCGCGTGTGAGATGGC
Source organism: Gemmatimonadaceae bacterium (assembly GCA_025450035.1). Taxonomy (GTDB): domain Bacteria; phylum Gemmatimonadota; class Gemmatimonadetes; order Gemmatimonadales; family Gemmatimonadaceae; genus JADGGM01. The sequence goes on along the minus strand of JANWIF010000021.1, from coordinate 6,055 downwards.
GATGCTCGCCGCCGCCGTGTGCGCGTCCGGTGCGCACGCGCAGGATGATACCACGCACGCTCGGTTAGGCCTAGACCGCGTCGGGTCGTACCTGAGCTACACCACGGTGGAGCACGCGCGGAACGGCTGGGAGTTGGGAGCCGACGTCGACCTGGGCTCGGTGTTCCGCCCGGCGCTGCATCTGGTGGCCGAGGCCAACTACCTGCACGCGGATCTCGATCGCCGCGATGCGGGTGGCGCGGCCATTCCCGGGTCATTTCACGACTTCAGCGTCGGCGCGGCGGCGCGATTGACGCTGTTCCGGGTGGCGCGCTTCGAACCCTACGTCGGTGCGGGCCTCGACCTGCACTTTCTCGGCACCGACATTGCAAAGTCTCAACCCGTGCACAACGACTATACCGGTTTCAAGCTCGGCGGCGAATATTTTGGCGGCGTGTCGTTCGACCTGACGCGCGATCGACGATGGGCGCTGTACGCGGAGGTGCGGCGCATGGACGTGTCGCCGGTGTCGCGCACGACCTACCGGTTGGGCTTCTTCGTGCGGATGTAATTCTCGCCGTCACACGGGAGCGTGATGGATCGCTCGGCGATCTCACACTCGGATGTCGTGCTGGAGCTCGACCACACGCGGTTGGATGCGTTCCTGAGCATCCCCGTGGGGGCGAGCGCTATCGTGCTGTTCGCACACGGCAGCGGCAGTGGCCGGCACAGCACACGCAACACACGTGTCGCCGAAGTACTCCAAGCTGCCGGGCTGGCGACGCTGCTTGTGGACCTGCTAACCGGTGAGGAGCAGGCGCGCGACGCGCGCACCGGGCTGTTGCGCTTCGACATCGATCTGCTCGGCGCACGCGTGGTGTCCGCGTCGCGATGGCTCGCCGCACAGCCGACCACCGGCGCGCTGCCGCAGGGATACTTCGGCGCCAGCACCGGTGCCGCTGCCGCGCTCACCGCGGCCGCCGAGCGCCCGGACATCTTCGCCATCGTGTCGCGCGGCGGCCGGCCTGATCTCGCCGGCGACGCCATCCGACGAGTGCGCGCACCGACGCTGCTGCTCGTGGGTAGCGCCGACGTTCCCATTCTACCGTTGAATGAGGAAGCCGCCGATGTCATGGGACGCGGGTCGGAGCTGATCGTGATCCCCGGCGCCACCCACCTGTTCGAGGAGCCGGGGGCGCTCGAGGAAGTGGCGCGGCTGTCGGCCGGATGGTTCGTTAGGCACCTGCCGCCGCGGGCCGCGGGAAGCTGACGCCATGCTGTTCGCCGACCGCACCGATGCCGGGCAGCGTCTGGCCGCTGAACTGCTCGTGCGGTTGCCCCATCTTCTCGAGCAGCAGCCGATCGTGCTTGGTATTCCGCGCGGCGGAGTGATCGTGGCGCGCGAGGTGGCGCGCGCGCTCGGCGCCCCGCTTGACGTGATCATCGCCCGTAAGTTGGGCGCGCCCGGCCATGAGGAGCTCGGCATTGGCGCCGTCGCGCCCGGCGACACACGAGTGCTCGACCATGAGATCATCGCCGCGCTCAGGGTCGACGACGAGTATCTCGACGCCGTGACGCGGCGAGAGCGCGCGGAGCTGGAGCGTCGGATGCGGCTCTTTCGCGGCGATCGTCCATTCCCGTCGCTCGCCGCCCGCGCGGTGGTGCTCGTGGATGATGGCCTCGCCACCGGCGTCACCGCGCGGGCCGCGCTGGCCGCAGTGCGGCGCGAGCAGCCCGCGGAGCTCGTGTTCGCCGCGCCCGTGTGTTCACCCGAGGGCAGTCGCGCGCTGACCGCCGAAGGCTACCAGGTGATCTGCGTTGGGCGACCGCGCGACTTTCGCGGCGTGGGCGAGTGGTATGGCGACTTCGATCAGGTCAGCGACGAGGAGGTGGTGCGTGTGCTCGGCCTTGGGGACTGATCGGTCTCGACGCCGGCTCCTGTTGCGTTAGGCAATGAAGCGTGCCGAGTCCCCAGGCCAGGTCCACGGCGTGAATGCCGATCACGTTGCGCGTGGGGAACAAGCGAGCCAGCGCGTCGAGGGCGACGCGATCATTGGGGTCGTTGAACGTGGGGACGATCACCACCCCGTTGGCCACGTAGAAATTCGCGTAGCTCGCGGGAAGGCGCTGGCCATCCATCGTGACGGCGCGCGGGAACGGAAGCGTCGTCACGCGCAGCCCCCGGCCACCGGGCATCTCGCGGGCCGCGCTCTCCAGGCGGCGCAGATTGTCCACCGATCGCTCGTGATTCGCGTCCGATGGATCGGCTTCGTAGGCCAGCACCACCGTGTGTTCGTCCGTGAAGCGCGCGATGTCATCGACGTGCCCGTGCGTGTCGTCCCCGACACAGCTGCTGCCTAACCAGATGATGCGTTCGATGCCCAGGTAGCGCGCGAACGCCCGCTCGTACCCCTCGCGGTCGAGTCCCGGATTGCGTTCCTGCACCGGTGAGAGCAGCCACTCCTCGGTGACCAACAACGTCCCGGCACCGTTCGTCTCGATGCCGCCGCCTTCGAGCACCAACGGCGCACCGGTGTCGGGGCGCAGTGCATGTTCGATCTCCAATCCGCTCAACTCGGCAATTCGGTCCGCGACGTGCGCGTCGCGCGTGTAGTTGTCGTACTTTGCCCAGGCATTGAAGTGCCATCCCACCCACGACACACGTCCGCTCGCGTGCCGCACCGCCGTCGGCCCCGAGTCGCGGGTCCATACGCGGTCCGTCGGCGCCAGGTGCAGTCGCACCCGCGTCAGATCGACGCCGTGGGCGCGCATCACGTGCTCCGCCTCCGCGCGCGCGTGCTCATCGTGACACAGAATTTCCACGGTCTCGTGGGTATGCAGGACCCGCACGATCTCGGCGTAGACCCAGCGTATGGTCTCGAACTTTCCCGGCCAATCGGGCTCGTGGTGGGGCCACGCGAGCCAGGTGGCGCGGTGGAAGCTCCATTCTGCCGGGAAAGAAATCGTCGGACTCGGCACTAGAAACTCGGGACCCGGGGACCCGGAACCCCGGGCCCCGCACTCGGAACGCGGCGAGTGAAAGCTGGTGGATGAAATCGGGGGTGTCGGCAGATAACCATGACTGTCGTGCGCCTAAGGTAGACTCGAGATCGCGCGTACATCAGCCGCCGAGTATTGAGTCCCCAGCGTCGATATAGCGATGTAAGAGGCCCCCGTACGCATCGATCCTCCTATCCCTCAGGAACGGCCAATTCCTCCGCGTGTACTCGATCTGCTTTGGATCGCACACGGCCACAAGCACCGCGGGCTCCACGCCCGCTTCGGCAATCATGCGGCCAAATGGGTCGCACACGAACGAATGGCCAAAGAATTCCAGCCCGTCCGTGCCCGGCTCGGCCTCGAAGCCCACGCGGTTGACCGCCGCCACGTACACGCCGTTCGCAATCGCGTGCGCGCGCTGCGCGGTGCGCCAGGCGTCGGCCTGCGCCTCGCCCCACTCGGCTTTTTCCTTGGGATGCCATCCGATGGCGGTGGGATACAGGAGAATCTCGGCGCCCATCAGACTCGTGATGCGCGCCGCTTCGGGATACCATTGGTCCCAGCAGATCAGGACGCCGATGGTCGCGTAGCGCGTGCGGAAGACGCGAAACCCTGAGGGCGGCCGCGTCTCGTCGTGCTGATAGCTCTCCCCGCCCCCGGGCGTGAAGTAATATTTCTCGTGATACAACGGGTCGTCCGGAATGTGCATCTTGCGGTAGACGCCGAGTAGCTCACCGTCCGCGTCCACGACCGCGGCCGTGTTGTGATAGACCCCCGGTCCCCGCTTCTCGAAGATCGGCACGACGATCACCGTGCCTAACTCGCGGGCCACGCGCTGCATCCGAGCGACGGTAGGACCGGGAATCGGCTCGGCCAGATCGAAACGCTCGGCGTCGTTCACCTTGCAGAAGTACGGCGCGTTGAACAGCTCCTGCAGACAGATGATCTGCGCCCCGCGTGCCGCCGCCTCGCGCACCCCGTGCTCGGCCGCATCGACCGTCGCCGCCGCGTTCGCGCCGACCGCTTGCTGGACCAGTCCGATGGTGAAGGGAGAGGATGTCATATTGATCGGGACGTGGGACTCGGGACTCGGCACTCGTCAATTCTGAGAATCGTGCGACCGAAAGCTAACGCATCCATGCCGCCTCGTCGCGTTCTCCATCACCCGAGGGCCATGTTGCCAGCGGCGATGTCTAGTGGACCGCGTCCATGATTGTGCCACCAGAATCTGAGACGCGGCCCACTAACAGATGCCAATCACCACGTCCATCACGTTTGTTGCCGTCAGGCCCGTGCGAAGCAGCGCATGCGCGGCATCGAGCGACGGGTGCGAGTCGTGCGTCGCGAGATCGTGTGCGGGGTCGCGACCTGCTTTCTTGATGGAAGGCCACGTGTCGGGCGTCACGATCGCGCCGGCGGCGTCGGTGTCGCCGTCGCGACCATCCGTGCCTGCGGCGAGTAAGGAGGCGTCGGCCATGCCGGCGGTTGCCGTCAGCTCCCGCGCGGCGGAGAGCGCGAGCTCCTGGCAGCGCCCGCCGCATCCCAATGCATCGCCCACCGTCACGGTCGTCTCTCCCCCCCATATGAGGCAGGTTCGCCCCGCCCTTCCGGGCAGGGACGCACCGTCGCTCACGCAGTAGCTTGTCATCGTCGCGACGAGTCGGCGGCCAACGACGGCCGCTTCTCCCGCGAGGGCGGCGCCGAGGATGCGCGGCTCGTAGCCGAACACCTTCGCCTGCGCCTCGATCGCTTCGAGCGCGACACGATTGCTGGCAACGATGCGCCGCTCCACACGGGCGAACGCGTCGTCGCCGGCTTTGGGTGTCTCCAGCGATGGATCGCGTTCGGCTGCGGTGAGCAGGCGCCGTATGGAAAGCGGGAGCTGACCCCACATTCCAGCGGTCTCGAGCATCAGATGGATCTGACCGGCGGTGCTGGGATCGGGGACGCAGGGACCGGAGCCGATCGCTGCCAGATCATCACCGATCACGTCCGACACGACGTAATTGCGAACGCGCGCGGGCACGAGCGCTACGGCCAACCGACCCGCGCCCCACCGGGAGAATCGCTTTCGGATGAGATTCATCTCCGCGATGTCGAGTCCTGCGCCCAGCAACTGCCGGTATAGCGCGCCTAACTCATCCGGCCGCACGTGCCCTTCGGGCGCCGCGGCAAGGCTCGTCGCGCCGCCCGACAGCAGCACCCACGCTTCGTCGCCCTCGCGCACGCGCGACGCGATCATCCCGATCTGCGCCGCCGCCTCGAGCGAACGCGCACCGGGAACAGGATGGTCGCCCACGCGGACGTCGAGCGTCGGATGCGGCGTCGGGCCGGCCGTTGGTGCGACGATCACGCCGCCGGCCGGCGAGCACTTCCATTGCCCGAGCACCGACACGGCCGCCGCGGCCATGGGATGCGCGGCCTTCCCGATCGCGATGATCCATACGCGCCGGCCGCGCTGGTCGGCCGGGATGCGTTCGAGGGCGGCGCGCAGCGCGGGACCCGGCGCCACGGCACGCACGGCGGCCCAATACAGGGCCGTCAACATCTCGCGGAGGTCGCGCGGAGCGCCGGTTCCGCCCCCGCCCCCTCCCCCGGCCGCTGGTATATTCATCGGTGTCTTCACAAACGTAATGATCGCGCGTTTGCGCGCGTCGCGCGAGTGCGCGGAACGCCGCTGCGTTTTCTTCTCCTGATTTCGACGCGAGGAATCTCCCATGTCCGGTCGCAACTTTCTCTTCGTTCCCGGCCCCACCAATACTCCCGACCGCATCCTGCGCGCGATGCATCGGGCCAACGAAGACCATCGGTCGTCGGCGTTTCCCGCGCTGCCGCGCTCCATCTTCGCCGACCTCAGGGGCGTGTTCCGCACCGAGACCGGACAGTGCTTCGTGTTCCCCGCCACGGGCACCGGGATGTGGGAGACGGCACTGGTGAACACGCTCTCCCCGGGCGACCGCGTGCTCGCGTCGCGCTACGGCCAGTTCGGCCATCTTTTCATCGACTGCGCGCAACGACTCGGCCTAACTGTAGATGTACAGGATGAGGAATGGGGGACCGGCGCGAATCCCGCGCG
>JANWIF010000020.1 GCA_025450035.1 Gemmatimonadaceae bacterium | reverse complement strand
CGCGTGGGCGAGCAGCAGACACGCGAGCACGCCCGTGCGCGCCTCGCGCGCGCGGGCGGTACAGACGTGCACCACCTGCCCGACCGCGACCGCCGTCTGGCACGCCGGCGCGAGCTTCGGCGCCTTCTCGACTTCCACCTGGCACATGCGGCAGTTGCCGACGATGCTGAGCCCCGGGTGGTAGCAGTAGTGCGGGACGAGCACGCCGGCGGTCTTCGCCGCCTCGAGAATCGACGTGCCCGCCGGAACGGACACCTGCCGCCCCTCGATCGTGAGCGAGACCTGCGGTGTGTCTGCCATCAGGCTGCCGCCGTAGCGCCCAGCGGGCACCGCTTGCCGGTGATGTGCGCCTCGAACTCGGCGCGGAACTTCTGGATGCCCGACACGATCGGCGCCGCGCACGAATCGCTGAGCACGCAGATCGTCGTGCCGGTCATGTTCTCCGAGAGCTCGAGCAGAGTATCCAGATCTTCCATTGTGCCGTGTCCGCGCTCGATGCGCTCGAGAATGCGCGTGCACCAGGCCGTACCCTCGCGGCATTGTGTGCACTGCGCACAGCTCTCGTGGGCGTAGAAGCGGGCAAAACGCGCGATATGTTTGACGATGCATTGCGCGTCATCGAAGACGATGACGCCGCCGGACCCGAGCATCGAGCCCTGGGCCACGAACCCTTCGTAGTCCATGAGCGTCGCCTCCGCCTCCTCAACCGTTTGGATGGGGACAGAGGATCCGCCGGGCACGATGGCCTTGAAGCGACGGCCGGGCAGCGGTCCGCCGCACAGGTCGAACAGGAAGTCCTTGAACGGAAATCCCATCTCGACTTCGTAGTTGCCCGGTTTGGCGATGTTGCCGCACACGGAGAAGAGCTTGGTGCCGGTGCTCTTGGGATTGGAGTGCGACATGGCCTTGTACCACGCCGGACCCTTGTTCAGGACGTGCGGAACCGCGGCCAACGTCTCGACGTTGTTGATCGTGGTTGGCTTGCCGAACACGCCCGCCACGGCCGGGAACGGCGGCTTGATGCGCGGATTGCCGCGCTTGCCTTCGAGCGAGTTCATGAGGGCCGTTTCTTCGCCGCAGATGTACGCGCCCGCGCCCTTGTGCACGTAGACGTCGATGCGCTTGCCGGTGCCCATCGCGTTAGGCCCAACGATGCCCGCTGCGTAGGCTTCCTTCACCGCCGCTTCCATCACCCGCAGTGGTTCGGTGAACTCGCCGCGGATGTAGATGTAGCAGGTCTCGGCCCCGATGGCGTAGGAGGCAATGGCCGACCCCTCGATGAGGGCGTGCGGCGTCCAGCGCATGATCTCGCGATCCTTGAACGTCCCGGGCTCGGATTCGTCGGCGTTGACGCACAGGTAGTGCGGCTTGCCATCGCCCGGTTTCATGAACGACCATTTCATGCCGGTGGGGAATCCCGCCCCGCCGCGACCGCGCAATCCCGATTCCTTCACCTCGGCCACGATCTCGGCCGGCGCCATGCCTAACGCTTTCTCGAGGGCGGCGTAGCCGCCGCGCTGTTTCCAGACGAACAGGGAGCGCGCCGCTGCGTCGCCGAAGTACTGCGACAGCACCGGCGTCTCTTTCGGATGTGACTGTTGAGGATAGCCCATTATGGAAGCTGGCTGAGAAGCTGCGGGACTTTTTCTGGAGTCACCGATTCGATGAACTCCTCGTTCACCATCACCGGCGTCGCGAACCCACAGGCGCCGAGGCACTCCACTTCGATGACGGTGTAGCGGCCATCCTGCGATGTGATGCCGAGCTCGCCGCAGCGCGTGTGACGGAGAAACGCCTCGACCACTTTCTCGGCGCCGCACGCACCGCAGGGCGATGTGGTGCACACCTGGATGAAGTATTTTCCGACGGGGTGCTGGTGGTACATGGTGTAGAACGTCACCACGCCCTTGACGTACGCCGGCGTGAGCGCGAGCAGTTGGGCGACCTCGGTCATCGCTTCATCGCTCACCCAGCCTCGTTCGCGCTGCACGATCCAGAGCGCCGGCAAGAGCGCTGCCGCCTTTTGCGGATAGCGCGGCAGCAGCGCGTCGAGCTCCTGTTTTACCGCGCCGGCGAACACCGGGACGTACGGCACGCTTCCGGGCTCGGCGTGCGACGAATCGCTCTCGGCGCGGATTCCTCCCATCTCGTGAACCTTCACCGGTCAATCTCTCCCATGACGATGTCGATGCTCGCGTTGATCGCGATGACGTCCGACAGCAGGTGCCCTTCGACCATCTTGGAAATGGCCGAGAGGTTCAAGAACGACGGCGGCCGGATGCGCCAGCGCACCGGCTTGGCCGTTCCATCGGACACGAAGTAATAGCCCTTTTCGCCCTTGGGGCTTTCGACGGGCACGTAGCATTCGCCGATCGGAGGGCGTGGTCCTTCCATCACCTGTTTGAAGTGATGGATCATGGACTCCATGTCGCTCATCGCTTTGCTCTTGCGGGGCAGCACCACGCGGTGGTCGGCTGTGTCCACCGGACCGTCGGGCAAGCGTGTGATGGCCTGGGCGAGGATGCGCGTGGACTGTCGCAGCTCTTCCATGCGTACGAGGTACCGGTCGTAGACGTCCCCGTGGATCCCGACCGGGACCTCGAAGTCGTACGTCTCGTAGTCGAGGTACGGGAAGTCCCGGCGCACATCGTAGGCGACGCCCGACGCGCGCAGCATCGGACCCGACAGACCGTAATTCACCGCTTCGTCGGGCGACATCACGCCTAACCCGACGGTGCGGCCCACCCAGATTCCGTTGGTGGTGAGGACGCGATCGATCTCGTCGATGGTCTTGGGGAACGTCTTGACGAAGTGCGCGAGCTGATCCATCCAGCCGAGGGGGATGTCCGCCGCCATGCCGCCGACCCGGGTGGCCGTGGTGGTCAGGCGGGCGCCGACCCAGCGTTCGAGCAGCTCGTACACGCGTTCCCGCTGCTCGAACGCCCACAGGAACGGCGTGAACGCGCCGATGTCGATGCACGTCGTGCCTAACCAGACGAGGTGCGAAATGATCCGCGACAGCTCCATGGCGATCACGCGGAGCACCGTGCAGCGTGGCGTGATCTCGATGCCGAACAGGCGTTCCGCGCCTAACGAGAAGGCGCAATTGTTGCCGATGGAATTGAGGTAGTCCTCGCGGTCGGTCCACGGGATGATCTGGTTGTACGTGCGGTACTCGCCGATCTTCTCGAAGCCGCAGTGCAGGTACCCGATGTGCGGAATGCAGCGCACGACGGTCTCGCCGTCCAACTCCAGCACCAACCGCAGCACGCCGTGGGTGGCCGGGTGTTGGGGGCCGATGTTGATGAGCATGTGCTGGCCCTCGAGCTCCAGCGCCGGCTCGAGCGCGGGGGGCGGCGCGAGCGTGGTCACCGCCCCGTCCTCGCGTACTGTGACCGGCGCGCGTTGCGGCCGCCCCTGCTCGTCGAGACCCGCCGTACCGAGAGCGACTTCGACCGTTCGTTTCGCGGCCATGCTACTCTCCCGTCCGTTCGCCGCGGAGGAGACGCTGCCGCATGTCGGCGGGCAGGTCTTCGAACGCTTGCACCACGGAGAGTTCCTCCATGGAGTAGCGGGCCTCCGGGTTGACGGAGAGCGCTTGCCGCAACTGCTCCGACCGGCTGAACCGGCCGCGGAGTGGGAAGTCCTTACGCAGCGGGAAGCCTTCGCGATACTGCTCCCACATGAGGATGCGACGGAGATCGGGGTGACCGGCGAAGCGGATGCCGAACATGTCGTAGCACTCGCGTTCGAGCCAATCGGCGCCACGATACACGCTCCACACGCTCGGTACTTCGAGCGGCGCGCCCGTCGCGATCTCGACCTTGAGGCGGAGAAAGCGGCGCCTGGGGAGCGATCGCAGGTGCCACACCACCTGCAGCGCCCGCTCGGGATCGCGGTATTCCACGGCGGTAACATCCGACAGATAGTCGTACCGCTGTCCCGGATCATCGTGCAGCCACTGCACGACGTCGAGCAGCTTCGCACCTTCCACGTAGACCGTGGTTTCCCCGCGGACGACCTCGACGCGTTTCACCACCGGCCCGAACTGCGTGCCTAACGCGGCAGCCGAGGGATTCGCCGGCCCACCGCTCAGCGGGACCTGCTTGAGCGTGGTGGGCGACGGAAGGCTGGCGTCGGCGCTGCCGGGAATGACGGGAGTGAAGGCGCCGCTCACAGCCCGGACCGGGTTTGGTGCACCGAGTTCCCGAATGGCTCCGAGAGCTCGTCGATCGCTTGCGCGGGAATGTAGAGTCCGCTCGATGGGTCGGGATCCATCTCGTTGCGCAGTGACGTGTCGGACATCCGCTCGCGCTTCACCTTCTCCTGGAGCATGAGGATCCCGTACATGAGTCCTTCCGGACGGGGTGGACACCCGGGCACGTAGACGTCGACCGGAATGATCGTGTCGATTCCCTGCACCACCGCGTAGTTGTCGAACATGCCGCCCGAGGACGCGCACGCGCCCATGGAGATGCACCACTTGGGTTGCGGCATCTGCTGCCAGATGCGGCGCAGCACGGGGGCGAGCTTGAACGGGACGCGGCCGGCGCAGATGAGCACATCGGCCTGCCGCGGCGAGAAGCTCATGCGCTCCATGCCAAAGCGAGCGAGGTCGAAGCGGCTGGCGGCGGTGGCCATGAATTCGATGGCGCAGCAGGCGGTGCCAAAGGGCATGGGCCATAGCGAGCCTGCGCGCGACCAGTTGACGAGAAAATCCAGCCGCGTGGCCACCCAACTATCGTGCGACGACGCGTCGGGCGCACCGAGATTTCGCCCTGCCCCGGTACCCGCTGGGCGAGCCGTCAATCCCATTGCAGCGCTCCTTTCTTCCAGACGTAAACCAGTCCGACGACGAGGATGACGACGAACACGATCATTTCCCCGAAGCCAAAGAACGAAATGTTACCCCCGGGACACACACCACCCGCGAGCGGCGCGAGGCACGAAAGCTGGCGGAAGGAGGCGGCCCACGGGATGAGGAACACGGTTTCGATGTCGAACACGATGAACAGCATCGCGACCATGTAGAACTTCACCGAGAACCGTTCGCGGGCATCGCCCACCGTTGGTATCCCGGACTCGTACGGCGCTTGCTTGACTGTCGTGGGCCGCGGCCGTATGGCGAGGTGGGAAACGAGCAGCATCATCACCGCGTTCACGGCGACGAAGCCGACCAGCAAAACAATCGGAAAGTAGTCGCGTCCCATCCGGCTCCCGGCTCGTGAAATTTTTCACGTTGTCCAGCACGCGAAACTTATCGCGGCGTCTCGCCGAGTGTCAACGTAGCGAACGCATAGTAGGTCACATACATTGCCCGCCGCCCTGCCACGCTCCCCAAGCTCCCTCCCCGACCCGATTTTGCGTCATGTCGCTCAAGAGTGACCGCTGGATCCGACAGATGGCCGTCACGCACGGCATGATCGAGCCCTTCGAGGACCGTCAGGTCCGACAGGGTGTGATCTCCTACGGCGTCAGCTCCTACGGCTACGATATGCGCGTGGCTCGCGAGTTTCGAATCTTCACGAACTTGTTGAGCTCGGTGGTGGACCCCAAGAGCTTCGACCCGCGCTCGTTCGTGGAATTCGAAGGCGACGTGTGCATCGTGCCGCCGAACAGCTTTGCCCTGGCCCGCTCGGTGGAATATTTCCGTATTCCGCGCAACGTGCTGACCATCACGCTCGGCAAGTCGACCTACGCGCGCTGCGGCATCATCACCAACGTGACGCCGTTCGAACCGGAGTGGGAAGGGTTTGTCACGCTCGAGATCTCGAACACCACGCCGCTTCCGGCCAAGATCTACGCCAACGAAGGGATCGCGCAGGTGGTGTTCTTCGAGGGCGACGAACCGCCCGAGGTTTCGTACAAGGACAAGCACGGGAAGTATCAAGGGCAGCAAGGGGTGACCCTGCCGAAGATCTGAAGGGCGAGTGGCGGGAGCCTTCTCCAGTCGTGGCCCGTATGATTGGCCACGTGATCCAAGTCGGGTGTCGTGTATCAGCGATCGGGGTCGAATGCGAGCTTCAACCGCACGGCCGCCTCGGCCAGCCGCCGATCGCGCGTCCACAATTGCGCCGTGCCGGCGAGCGCCGCGGACGCCAGCAGATGGGCATCGATATAGCCGATGCCGCGGCCCATCAGCGCGCGCTGCTCAATGAACGCGAGTTCCTCGACAGCGCTGCAGACCGGCGCCCTTGGTAGATGATCGAGCAGATCGAGAATCGTTCGCCGGTGGCGCAGAGTGCCGCACGCCAGCTCGCCCAATACGAACGGATGTAATAGGACCTGCTCATCGAGGAGCAGCGCAGCAAGGAGGGGCTCGCCGGCTCGCAGGTGGTGCACCCAGACGGAGGTGTCGACGAGAATCACCGGCGCGTTGGACGGCGCCGCGGCACTGGCCGCAGCCTGCGTTCGCTGCCGCCGAGTCGCGCCAGGCGTGCCGCGCTTTCGCGGGCGATCAAGGCGCGAAGCCCGGCGTGCAAGAGCGCGGTGCGCTCCGTGAGGCCGGTGACACGGCGCGCCTCCTCGAGCAACCGATCGTCAAGGTTCAGTGTAGTGCGCATAGTGGCTCCGGGATGATCTGCATCAATTATACACCACTTGGTGCCTGACTAGTATGGGGGGGGGCGGTGCTAATCCCGCTTGTCTCCCGCCCCCGTCCATGACGCGACCAGAAAGTCATGGTTCATTCGCGCAATCACGTCGAGACTGATGTTCTTGGGGCACGCTTCCTGGCACTCCCCGTGCCAGGTACACCCGCCGAATCCTTCCTCGTCCATCTGCGCCACCATCTGCAGCACGCGGCGGTCGCGTTCGGACTGGCCCTGCGGCAGCTGGCCGAGATGGGTGATCTTGGCACCTGTGAAAAGCGACGCCGAGCCGTTAGGACAGGCGGCGACGCAGGCGCCGCAGCCGATGCACGCCGCCGCGTCCATGGCATCGTCCGCGTTAGTCTTGGCGATCAAAATATTGTTCGCGTCGCGCGCCCCGCCGGTAGGCGCGGTGATGAAGCCGCCGGCAGCGATCACCCGGTCGAGCGCGCTGCGGTCGACGACCAGGTCCTTGATTACCGGAAATGCGCGGGCGCGCCATGGCTCTACGTGAATGGCGTCGCCATCGTGGAAGTGGCGCATGAACAACTGGCAGGTCGCCGTGGCTTTCATGGGCCCGTGCGCCACGCCGTTGATCATCATGCCGCACGAGCCGCAGATGCCTTCGCGACAATCGTGGTCGAACGCTACGGGCTGTTCGCCGCGTTCGATGAGTCCCTCGTTGACCACGTCCATCATCTCGAGGAACGACATGTCCCCGCTGATGTCGCGCGCCTCGTAGGTCGCGAACGCTCCCTCGGTCGAGGGTCCCGCCTGCCGCCAGACGTGAAGGGTAAGGTTCACGCTCCGCTCCGGTGATGCGCCGAGCCGCCGTGGCTCGCCGCTACTTGTAGCTCCGCTGCGAGAGATGCACGTTGTCGAACTCCAGCGGCTCTTGCAGACGCTCCGGCGTCTGGTGATCGCCTCGATACTGCCACACGGCGACGTGCGCGAAGTGTTCATCGTCGCGCAGCGCTTCGCCGTCGGGCGTCTGGTATTCCTCGCGGAAGTGCGCGCCGCACGATTCCCGGCGTTCCAGCGCATCCCGGCAAATCAGCTCGCCTAACTCCATGAAGTCGGCCACTCGGCCCGCCTTCTCGAGCGCCTGGTTGAGCTCCGCGTCGCTGCCCGGCACGTCCACGTTCTGCCAGAACTCCTCGCGGATCTGCGGGATCCGGTCCAGCGCGAACAACAGGCCTTTCTCGTTTCGCGCCATCCCGCAGTACTCCCACATCACCTTTCCCAACTCGCGATGGAACGAGTCTGTGGTCCGTGTGCCGTTGATGGCGAGGAGCTTCGCGGTGCGGTCCGCCACGCCGCGTTCCGCCTCGCGGAACGCCGGGTGCGACGCATTCACCGGTGCCGGCTTGGCCGTGGCCAGATAGTCGCCCACCGTGTAGGGGAGCACGAAGTATCCGTCGGCCAACCCCTGCATCAGGGCGCTCGCGCCCAGGCGGTTGGCGCCGTGGTCGGAGAAGTTCGCCTCGCCCGCCACGTGCAGCCCGGGAATCGTGCTCATGAGGTTGTAGTCCACCCACAGCCCGCCCATGGCGTAGTGCACGGCCGGGTAGATGCGCATCGGCACCGCGTACGGATTCTCGCCGGTAATGCGCTGGTACATCTCGAACAGATTGCCGTAGCGCTCGCGGATGGTGTTTTCGCCTAACCGCTTGATCGCATCGGCGAAGTCGAGGTAGACCCCGCGCCCGCCCGGGCCCACGCCGCGGCCCTCGTCGCACACCTCTTTGGCCGCCCGCGAGGCGATATCGCGCGGCGACAGGTTGCCGAAGCTCGGGTACTTGCGCTCCAGATAGTAGTCCCGCTCGCTCTCCGGGATCGCGCCCGGCGCGCGCGTGTCACCGCCGCGTGTGGGCACCCACACGCGCCCGTCGTTGCGCAGCGACTCGCTCATCAGCGTCAACTTGGACTGATGCTCGCCGCTCTGCGGAATACAGGTGGGATGGATCTGCGTGTAGCACGGATTGGCGAATCCGGCGCCGCGCTTATAGGCGCGCCAGATGGCCGTACAATTGGAGCCCTTGGCGTTGGTGGACAGGTAGAAGACGTTGCTGTACCCGCCCGTCGCGAGCACCACGTCGTCGCCGGCGTGCGAGGTGACGGCGCCGCTCACCAGATCGCGCACCACGATGCCGCGCGCGCGACCGTCGATCATCACCAGATCGAGCATCTCGGTGCGCGGGAACATGTGCAGCCGGCCCAGCCCGACCTGCCGTTCCAACGCCTGATACGCGCCTAACAGCAGTTGCTGCCCCGTCTGGCCGCGGGCGTAGAACGTACGCGACACCTGCGCGCCGCCGAACGACCGGTTGGCCAGGAGCCCGCCGTACTCGCGCGCGAACGGCACCCCCTGCGCCACGCACTGATCGATGATGTTGACGCTGACTTCCGCCAACCGGTACACGTTCGACTCTCGCGAGCGAAAGTCGCCGCCCTTGACCGTGTCGTAGAACAGCCGGTACACCGAGTCGCCATCGTTCTGGTAGTTCTTGGCCGCGTTGATCCCGCCCTGGGCGGCGATGCTGTGCGCCCGGCGCGGCGAATCCTGGAAGCAGAAGCACTTCACGTCGTAGCCCAACTCTGCCAACGACGCGGCCGCCGATGCGCCGGCCAGCCCCGAGCCCACCACGAGCACCGTGTATTTCCGCTTGTTGGCTGGGCTCACGAGCTTCATCTCGAACTTGCGCCGGTCCCACTGTTCCCCGATCGGCCCGCTCGGAACGTGCGCGTCCAACGGCATGCTCACCTGACCCACCCGAAGAAAATCGCCACCGGGACCAGTGTGAAGCCGGCCCACACCGCCACCGCCACCGCCGCCGCGATCGGGCGCCGGGTGGGCCGCGCCTTCGGCCGGTTCACGCCTAACGTGCGAATCGAGCTCCACGCCCCATGGAAGATGTGAAGGCCCAACGCGATCATGGCCAGCACGTAGATCAGCGTCACCCACCACATCTGGAAGCCGCCCACCATGTTGGCATAGACGTCGCCAGGCACGAACGGCACCGGGTGAATGGTGCCCGTCGTGAGGTGCAGCAGGTGGAACACGATGAACAGCGCCAGCGCCAACCCGCCCCAACGCATGCTGCGCGACGCGATGGTCGCTGCCTGCGGTTCCTTCCGCTCGTATCCCACCGGGCGCGCGGCGCGATCGATGCGCGTGAGCTGGATCGCCGCCACGATGTGCAGGATCACCGAGACCAGCAGGATGATCCGCAGCAGCCACAACAGCTCGTTGATCGTGAAGTGCAGAAAGTGCGAGTACGCATTGATCCGCGCCGCGCCCTCGAAGATCTGCAGGTTGCCGAGCATGTGCACGAGCACGAAGCCCACCATGATGAGCCCCGTCACCGACATGACCATCTTCTTGCCGATGGTCGATCGCCAGAACATCGACAGCCTGCCTGGCGCGACCAGGCCCCGCGCGGCCACTTACAGGCCCACCACTTTCATTGGCTCGCGCACCGCGTCGGCGCTCTTCGCCAGTGCGGCGCGTTCGGCCCCGGTGAGCTCCACCTCGATGATCTTCTCCAGTCCGTTCCGGCCGAGTGTGCAGGGCACGCCGAGGAATAGTCCGGACAAGCCATACTCGCCTTCGAGCCACGCCGCGCAGGGCAGGATCCGCCGCTGATCGTGCACGATCGCCTCGCACATCTGGACCGCGGCCGATGACGGTGCGTAGTACGCGGACCCGGTCTTGAGATATTTCACGATCTCCGCCCCGCCCGTGCGCGTGCGCTCCACGATCGCATCGAGCGTCGCGCGGTCGAGCAGCTGCGAGACGGGAATGCCACTCACCGAGGTGTACGAAACGAGCGGAACCATCGTGTCCCCGTGCCCGCCCAACACCATCGCCTGGATGTCGCGTACCGACACGTTGAGTGCTTCGGCAATGAACGCGCGATAGCGCGCGCTATCCAATACGCCGGCCATGCCTAACACACGCTGGCGGGGGAACCCGGTCACCTTGAGGGCGACGTACGCCATCACGTCGAGCGGATTCGAGACCATGATGATGATCGCGTTGGGCGAGCTGCGCTTCACCTGCTCGGCGACCTGCTTCACGATCCCGGCGTTGGTGTTGAGCAGGTCGTCACGCGACATGCCGGGCTTGCGCGCGATGCCGGCGGTAATGACCACGATGGCGGAGCCCGCCGTCTCCTCGTACCCGTTGGTGCCGATGACCCGTGAATCGAAGCCTTCGATCGGCGCCGACTCCCACTGGTCCAGTCCCTTGCCCTGCGGCACGCCGTCGACGACGTCGACCATCACCACGCGCCGCGCGAGCTCTTTCTCCGCGAGCCGTTGGGCCGTGGTCGCACCCACGTTCCCCGCGCCGACCACCGTGATTTTGTCGACCATGTCGTTGTTTGCTGGATGAATGGAGAATACAGCGACGAGAAAACCGTCATCGAATATAATTCGATGACGGCGACGGACGGTAGTTTCGCTGACTTCGTTGTTGGATCGCGCTTGATACTGCGGATCGCATCTCCGGACGGCGTTATTGGTCGGCCCGCCACCGCCCTGCCAAGCCGAACCCGAGCGAGACTCGGACTCGACCGACTACCCCCCCACTTGCGACAGCGCTCGCAGCCCGCCTACCTGCATCTGCAACAGATGATGCTCGAGTGGTTTCTCGGCCAGCGCCTTCACGTACAGCGGTACGAGATCCGCACCGGCTCGCAACGGATCGCGCAGATTCACCTCGTGGTCGCCGTACAAACAGGTGCGCAAGCGCCCGTCGGCGGTAAGCCGCACGCGATTGCAAGAGCCGCAGTACGTGTGCGTCATCGGCGTGATCACGCCCACCGTGCCGGGCGCGCCCGCAACACGATAGAACTTGGCCGGTCCGATGCCACGTGCCGGCCCATCATCAGCCGCGAGTGATCCCAGCGCCGACAGCCGGTCGAGAATTTCCTCGCTCGGCACCACGTGCTCCCACGTGAGCGAACGCATGTCGCCCACCGGCATGAGCTCGATAAACCGCACGTGCCACGGATGCTCGAGCGTGAGGCGGGCGAAGTCCTCGACCTCGTCGTCGTTGATCCCGCGCATCACGACCGTGTTGATTTTTATCGGCGCGAGTCCCGCCCGCTCCATCGCGGTCGCCGAACGTATGGGGTCGAATGGAAGATTGCGCCGCGCGATGGCCGCGATCCGATCGGGACGCAAACTGTCGGCGCTCATGTTCACGCGATCGAGCCCGGCCGCCACGAGCGGCTCGGCCAACTCGGTCATCCGCACGCCGTTCGTGGACAGCGCAATATCCTCGATGAGCGGCACGTCGCGCAGCATGCGCACCAACGCCGCCAAGTTCGGACGGATGGTCGGCTCGCCGCCGGTGATTCGCAGGCGGCGCAATCCAAGCGGCGCCAGCTGACCCACGATCTCGGTGATCTCCTCGTACGAGAGGATATCCTGCTTGGGCAGCCACGCGAGCCCTTCCTCGGGCATGCAGTACACGCATCGGAAGTTGCAGCGGTCGGTGACCGAGATGCGCAGATACTCGATGCGCCGCCCGAACTGATCGGTGAGCGTCGTTCCAGCGGGCATCGTCATGGCTGGGACACCGCGAGCGCGCCCGCCGTAGGATCGACCCATTCGCGCGTGCCATCGGTGTACTCCTCGCGCTTCCACACCGGCACACGCCGCTTGATCTGCTCGATCACGTAGCGCGACGCGTCGTATGCTGCCGCACGTCGCGCGTGCGCGACCGCGATGGCGACACTCGCCTCGCCCAACTGGAGATGGCCCACACGGTGCTCGACCACGATGTCGTCCGTAGAGAATTGCGACGCAGCCTCGGCGGCAATGGCCGCGAGCTCGCGGTCGGCCATCGGTCCATACACCACGTACTCGATGCCCGTCACGTCACGCCCATCGTTCTGCTCGCGCACGGTGCCGATGAACAAGAGCGTTGCTCCGTTAGCCGAGCGCGCCACCTCGGCGATGAGCGCCGCCGGGTCCAGTGGGCGAGAAACGATCGCGACACGCACGTCAGCCCCCGGCCACGGGCGGAATCACTGCTAATTCGTCGCCCATGGTGAGCACCGCATCGGCGCGCGAGTACTCGAGGTTGACAGCCACGAGGGGAGACGGCGGCAATTGAGAACCGCCCGGCAGCGCGCGCAACTGAGCGAGTGCGTCGCGCACGGTCGAGCCGACGGGAAGGGTGAGGTCTACCCGCTCTCGCTGCAACAGGTCGGCGTAAGAAGCGAAGAGCAACGCCGTGATGGTCATGCTCGTAACCTGCTCTCGTGATCGCGCCTACGGCAAGGACTGACACGTGCTGGATGCAATGCGCCCCAGCGTGGGGAGGTCCACACCGGGGCGTCGAGCGTGCGAGGGGCTACGCCGTGGGACTGCTGGTGTCCATCTCCGCCACGAGCGCGCGCAACTCCTTGGACGGCTTGAACACCGGTACCGGGCGGGCGCTCACTTCCACCGGCGAGCCGGTGCGCGGGTTGCGCGCCATTCGCGTTTTCCGCTGGCGGATCTTGAATGTGCCGAAGCCACGCACTTCGATGTTCTTCTGCTCTTTGAGCGCTTCTTTGATCGCGTCGAGGAATGCGTCCACCACGCGGGCGCAGTCTTTCTTCGAGATCATGGGGCCAGCGGTGCGCGAAATCTGCGTCGTCACACGCTCGACAAGGTCGGCTTTGGTCATCGCTAGCCTCGGGTCAGACGCTCGCCAGGGTGGCGCATGGTGGGTCGAACATAGGTCGTTACCTATTGTGTGTCAAGCGTTTGACTCACTTGAACTCGTGTGCGATCTCACCGAATCAATGAAGCGCGAGAACAGCGGTCGCGCATCGTGCGGACCCGGTGCGGCCTCCGGGTGATACTGCACCGCGAACACGGGAAGCTCGCGATGCATCAGTCCCTCCACCGTTCCGTCGTTCAGATTCACGTGCGTCATCACCAGCTCAGGCGCATCGGCAATCGAATCACCTTTTCCCACCACAGCGAAGCCATGATTCTGCGACGTGATGAGCACCTGGCCACTGTCGATCACGCGCACCGGATGATTTCCGCCGCGATGTCCGTACGGCATTTTTTCCGTGCGACCGCCGAACGTGAGGCCCAACAATTGATGTCCCAAGCAAATGCCCAGCACCGGCACGCCACTCTCGACAATGCGACGAATGATTGGCGGCGCGTACGTCACTGCTGCAGGATCGCCCGGTCCATTCGAGAGAAACACTCCATCCGGTTCGAGCTCCAGCGCGTCTTCAGCAGGCGTGTTTGCCGGAACCACCGTCACGCGACAATCGTGACCTGCGAACAGCCGCAGAATGTTGCGCTTGATTCCGTAGTCATACGCGACGATGTGCGACGGTGCGTTTGGATCACCCCACGCGTAGGAACGCTGCGTGGACACCACCGACGCCAGGTCCAGTCCTTCCATTGACGGGCAAGCTTCCAGTGCCGCAACTCTTTGTGCATCCGGAGCTTCGCCCGGGGCAATGATTCCCCGCATCACCCCGGCTGACCTCAAGTGCCGCGTGAGGCGACGCGTATCAACTCCTTCTAAAATAGGAATTTCCGCGTCAATCAGCCAGTCGCCAAGGCTTCCGCGCGCGCGCCAGCTGGATGGACGGTCGGAAAGCTCGCGCACTATGACGCCTGACACCTGGGGCGACGCGGACTCCGGGTCTTCGTCATTCACGCCGTAGTTGCCGATCATCGGCGTCGTCATCACGACGATCTGGCCGTTGTATGACGGGTCGGTGAACACCTCTTGGTAGCCGGTCATGTTGGTTGTGAACACGACCTCGGCCACCGCAGGGGCATGCAGGTGGCGCAGCGTCCCGCGAAAAAGGGTTCCGTCCTCGAGGAGAAGGAACCCTGGCCGGTCGCCCAGCTCGCTCACGCTACTCAGGGCTTCGGCTTGGAAGCCGGTGCTGGGTTGGAGCTTTGAGGCGTCGGGTTCGCCGGCTGCAGTGGAAGCGCGGGCGCAGTGTTGGTTGGCGCAGGCGCGGTAGGCGCCGCTTGTTGCGTGAACGGTTCGTCGAGCACGGAACGCGGCGTGGACGTGTGGGTGCTCATCAATTGCAGCAGATACGCGAGGCCCAGAAAGATTCCTGCCGACCACCAGGTGGCTTTCGTGAGCAGGTTCGCCGCCTGCCGCGTTCCGATGAATGCGTCAGGAGAAGAACCGGCTCCGCCGAACGTCGCCGCGAGTCCGCCTCCCTTGGGAGACTGCATCAACACGGCAACGCAGAGGAAAATGCAGTCGAGGATGAGCAGGACGAGAATGAACGTGTACATCGGTGGCGACGAGTGGGGTGTGTTGACCTAAGTTTTGTAGGTTACGCTAGTTACGTGCGCTGGTCAAGTGCTCACGATGCGCGTCCAGGTGTCCACGTCAAGGCTCGCTCCGCCCACGAGCAGCCCATCCACTTCGGAAGCGGCGAGCAATTCGGCGGTGTTGTCGGCCGTCACGCTGCCGCCGTATATGAGAGGAACGTCGTCTGCGCGTGCGCTGATGACTTCGCGCAGGTAACGCCGGATTGCCGCGTGCACCAGCGTGGCATCTTCGGGGCGGGCGGTCTTGCCGGTGCCGATAGCCCACACCGGCTCATACGCGATGGCGATGGAAGGGATCTGCGACTTCTCGAGGCGACCGAGCCCGGTCTTGACCTGCCGTAGTACAACCGGGAGCGTGGTGCCGCGATCGCGTTCCTCGGCGCGTTCACCGACGCACAGTATTGGCGCGAGTCCGGCCCGCGCCGCGGCGGCGCATTTCTTGGCGGTCATCTCATCGGTTTCGCCGAAGTTCTGGCGACGCTCCGAGTGCCCCACGAGCGCGATCGAAGCGCCGCAGTCGCGCGCCATGGGCGCCGAGTTTTCCCCGGTGAACGCGCCCTTGTCTTCCCAGTGAATGTTCTGTATGCCTAACGGAATGTCCTGCCGGTCGCGCAGTGCGAATCCGGCGACGGCGAGGGACACGGCGGTCGGAAAGAAGATCACCGTGCGGTCGTCGCGCGGCGCGTAGGCGGCGAGGAATCGCTGCAGGAACGCCCGTGTGTCCTGCGGGCCGTTGTGCATCTTCCAGTTTGCGGCAAATACAGGCTTTCGCATCACGTACTCCGATCATCGAGGGCCGCCACTCCCGGGAGCACCTTGCCCTCGAGAAATTCGAGTGATGCGCCGCCGCCGGTAGAGACATGGGTCATGCGGTCGGCAAGATGCATCGCATCCACCGCCGCTGCGGAATCGCCGCCGCCTACGATCGTCGTGGCGCCGGCACTCGTGGCGCGGGCCATCGCTTCGGCGACCGCGCGGGTTCCGCGGTCGAACGGCGGTTTCTCGAATACGCCCATCGGTCCGTTCCAGACGACGGTCTTCGCGCCGGCAATCTCGTGATCGAACAGATCGCGAGAGCGAGGGCCGATGTCGAACATTGCGTCTCCCGCGGTGATTCCATCGCGGGCCACCGGATGCGCGGCGCTCGTGGCATCGAGCGACGGCGCGACCACGGCGTCCTCGGGCAGCGCGAGCTTCGCGCCGGCGCGCGCCAACAACGCCTTCGCCATGTCCACCCGATCCGGCTCGACTAACGACGTGCCGGTCTCGAGTCCCATCGCCCGAAAGAACGTGCACGCCATCGCGCCGCCAACGAGCAGGCGGTCGACTTTGGGCAGCAGCGCGTCGATGACATCGATCTTGCCGGAGATCTTGGCGCCGCCCAGAATCGCCACGAATGGACGCTGCGGTTGAGCGAGCGCGTCGCCCAGGAAGCGCAGCTCCTTTTCCATCAGCAGTCCCGCCACTGCGGGATGCAGATGATGCGCGACGCCCTCGGTCGACGCGTGCGCGCGGTGGGCCGACCCGAAGGCATCGTTCACGTAGAGGTCGCCCAACTTGGCCATCTCGCGCGCCAAGGCATCGTCGTTGGTCTCTTCACCTGGCAGGAAGCGCGTGTTTTCCATGAGGAGGATCGTCCCCGCGGCCGCCGCGGTGGTCGCCTGCACCGCCGCTGCTCCCACCGTACACGGCATGAAGCGTACGGCCCGCGCGGTGATCGTCGCGAGATGCCGCGCGACGGGCGCCAGCGAGAAGCGCGCATCCGGTTTTCCTTTTGGTCGTCCCAGGTGTGACAGCAACACTGCCACGCGCGTGCCGCGCGCGAGCAGGGCGTCGAGCGTGGGGAGCGCGGCGCGCATTCGCGTATCGTCCGTTACCGCGCCGTGATCATCCATCGGGACGTTGAAGTCGACCCGGACGAGCGCGCGCCGTCCTCGCAGCTGCGCGTCGGTGAGGTCGCGAATCGTTTCCTTGGCCATCGCTCAGGCCGACGGGTCCGTACGGCGATGATAGCGCCACGCCGACCAGATCACGACGCAGACACCCACGCCCATGATTCCCAATCCCACGTACATCACGTCGGTATACGAGAACGCGCGTTGGATCGCCTGTTCACCCGTCACGCGCGCAATAGGACGGGTGGCCATGACGTGCAACTCGAGGTAGCCGTACATTGCCACGGCCGCGCCCGCGAGCAGGATGAGCATGGCCGTCAGGTCGCGGCGGCGCGCGTCCGGCCCGACGCGCCCGCTCACAGGCGGGCGCCGATGTACCGCAGCAGGTCCACGCAACGCGAGGCGTAGCCCCATTCGTTGTCGTACCATCCCGCCGCATGCACCAGCGTTCCATCGATCACGTTGGTCGTCTTCGCGTCGATGATGCAGGAGCGGGGGTTCCCGATAAAGTCCGAGGAGACCAGCTCTTCTTCGGTGTACTGCAGATACGGCGCCAGCGGCCCGCTCTCGGATGCCTTACGGAACGCCGCATTCACGCCGGCGACGGTCGTCGCGCGCTCCACCTCGACCACCAGGTCGGTGAACGACACATCGGGTGTGGGAACGCGGATGGAGATGCCGTCGATCTTTCCCTTCAACTCCGGTAACACGAGCGACGTGGCCTTGGCCGCTCCGGTCGTGGTGGGGATCATCGAGACCGCCGCCGCGCGTGCGCGCCGCAGATCCTTGTGCGGCAGGTCGAGCACGTGTTGATCGTTGGTGTAGCTGTGCACAGTGGTCATCGATGCGTGGCGAATCCCGAAGGCGTCGAGGATCACCTTGACCATCGGCACCAGGCAATTCGTGGTGCACGATGCGTTCGAGATGATGGTGTGCCGTTGGGCATCATACGCATCGTGGTTCACGCCCATCACGATCGTGATGTCTTCGTTTTTCCCCGGAGCGGAGATGACCACCTTGCGGGCGCCTGCGGTGATATGCTTTCGCGCATCGTCGGCCTTGGTGAACTTGCCCGTGGATTCGAGCACCAGGTCGACGCCGAGTTTCTTCCACGGCAGCGTGGCGGGATCCTTTTCCGCCAACACGGCGATGTCTCGCCCGTCGACCCGAATCACTCCGTCGCCGTGCGTGACCTCACCTTTGTACGTGCGATGCACGGAGTCGTACTTGAAGAGATGCGCCAGTGTCTTGGTGTCCGTGAGATCGTTGACCGCGACGAACTCGAGATCTGCGATACGCTGCTCCGCCGCGGCGCGAATCACTTGCCGCCCGATCCGGCCAAAACCGTTGATCCCTACACGAATAGCCATGTCGAAGTGTGCTCCTGTCAGTCAGCCGCGATCGCCGATTGCCGGGGCGCGGCCAAAGGTCACGATGCTAATGATGCGCGCGCCGGCATCGAACAGCGCGCCAGCGCATGCGCCGAGCGTGGCCCCGGTGGTGATCACATCATCTACCAGCACCACATGGGCGCCGCGCAGCGACGATTGCGCGTCCAACGGCACGCCAAAGGCGCCCGAAACGTTGCGACGCCTCTCCTCCCGTGTCAACCGCGTTTGCGTGGACGTGCGGCGCGTGCGCTCCACGCATCGCGGCCACACCGGAACGCGCCACCGAGCGCCGAGTGCATACGCAAGCAGCGTGCTCTGATTGTAGCCGCGCTCGCGTTCTCGGGTGGCCGCGAGCGGCACGGGCACGAGCGCCGTGCGCTCCGACACCACATCAGACGGCCACGCGAGGCGCGCCATGCGCGTCGCCATTCCCTCCGCGACCCCGCGCCAGCCACGATACTTGAGCGCGTGCACGATCGCGCCCGCTGTCTCGCCCGGAATCCAACACACCGAGCGTGCGGCGCGCACGAACGGCGGGAGCAGCGGGCACCAGGCACAGTGTTCGCGCGCCAGCGGATGACCACACCGGTCGCAGCGCGGATACGGCAGGTCGTGCACGCGTGCCCAACATCTGCCGCACACCAGATCGCGGCCGCCGGCGTCGAGCAAGCGTTCGCACGACACGCACGATCTTGGAAAGAAGAGGTCGGCAAGCGCGGCTCCCGCGACGACGGCGCGTTCGCGCACGCGCGCCAAATGCGCGAACCGCATCAGCTGTTCTCGCACACCGCGCTCCACATGGCGGCGCGCGGTGCTGGCTGGCCGAGCCAACGCTCGAAGGCGAGCGCGCCCTGCTCCACCAGCATCCGAAGACCGTCACCGGCAAGCAGTCCCCGCTCTCGGGCCGCGCGTACCAGCGCCGTCTCGCCGGGTCGGTAGACCAGATCGAGTACGGCCGTGCCGGGCCCGAGTGCGGACAC
Organism: Gemmatimonadaceae bacterium; assembly: GCA_025450035.1. Taxonomy (GTDB): domain Bacteria; phylum Gemmatimonadota; class Gemmatimonadetes; order Gemmatimonadales; family Gemmatimonadaceae; genus JADGGM01. The sequence goes on along the minus strand of JANWIF010000020.1, from coordinate 20,896 downwards.
GCGCAGCGGCATCGTGTCGTCGGTGAGTCCAACCGGCGTCGTGTTCACCAGTATCGCGCAATCTTGTACGGCATCTATCGAATCTGACGTGGTGTGCGTCACCACCGGGTGCCGCGCAGCCAGCCGCTCGCGACGCTCCGCGGTGCGACTGCACAACGTCACTCGAGCATCGGGCCATTCGGAGATAGCGGTGAGCACCGCCGCCGCCCCGCCGCCGGCGCCGAGTACCGCGACGTGCACTCCCGACGGAATCGCGCCCAACACGTGCCGCGTGAGAAAATCGAAACCGCCCACGTCGGTGTTGTCACCCACCAGCGCGCCGTCGTCCTCGAACCAGAAGGTGTTGACGGCACCAACACGGTCAGCGAGCGGAGTGCGACGCGTGCAGAGCTCGGCCACCGATTCCTTGTGCGGAATGGTGACGTTGCCCGCGGCCCATGACTCGGCGAGCGTGCGCAAGGCCGTGAGCAATTCGTCGGGCGCGACGTCCAACGCCTCGTACGTGAGTGGCACACCAGCCGCACGGAGCGCCGCGTTCTGCAGCACCGGAGACAGCGAGTGGCGTACAGGGTGGCCGAGCAACACGAGGCGGCCCGGGCGCGTGCTCACGATACGCCTGGGGTCCGTTCCGCGGCGATGCGCTCGAGCACCAAACGAAGTTCGCGATGGAGCTCCTCGAACGTCTCGCGATACAGGTCCAACTCGCCGCCGAACGGATCGCCGCTCGGGCGATCGCTCGCGCCGCGTGAAGCGTACGTGGTGATGAGATGCGCCTTTCCGCGCGCGCCCAACGCTTCGAGCCGCTCGACGTGATGCGGTCCCATCGCCAGGACGAGATCGTACTGCTGCAGCAGGTCGGGCGTGACCAGACGCGCGTGATGCGTCGAGAGATCCGTCTGTCGCTCGAGACACACGAGCATCGCGCCGTCGGACGCGGGTGCACCCTCCCACGCGGCCGTGCCCGCGCTGCCGAACTCGATGTCGGCGAGACCGCGTTCGTGTGCGATGCCGTGCGCGATGACTTCAGCCATGGCACTCCGGCACGTGTTGCCGGTGCAAACGAACAGCACTCGAATGGGATTCACTGGTCTCCGATGATATCGAGCACGCTTTCGCGCAGCGTCGCGGAGGAGATCGCTCCCGGACGAATCACCCGTGGGCGCCTCCCCATGCAATCTACAACAGTCGATGGCGCGGATGGGGTGAGGCGTCCTCCGTCCAACACGCGCAACGCGCCGCGGCCGATGGCATCCGCCCACTGCTGTTCAATTTCCCGCGACCGCATTGCGGGCGGTACGCCGGGCCTGTTGGCGCTCGTCGATGTGATCGGATCGCCATAGGCGAGGAGCAGGCGTGCGAGCGACGGATGCGACGTCCACCGCACGGCGATTCCTCCCTCAGGACCTCGCAGGCGGTCGGGGACGCGGCGGTCGCCGCCCGGCAGGACGAGCGTGAGCGGACCCGGCCAGTGGCGCGCGGCGAGACGCGCGGCGTATCCCGTTAGCCGCAGGTCGTAGCGCGACACCATGTCGCTCGACGCGACAAGAATCAAGAACGGTTTGCCCGGCGGCCGCGACTTGAGCTGTACCAGCGCAGCCACCGACTGATCATCGACGGCGCCGCCAAAGCCGTACACGGTTTCGGTGGGATACGCCAGAACATGGCGCGCGTGCAGGTGGGCAATGGTCGCCGGGATCGCGTGCTGGATTTCGGCGGGCGACCAGAAAGGGACGGCGAGCGGCGGCGCGGTCATTCCGGTAGTGGCGCGAGCGCCTCGAGCCGGGCGAAGTCGGCTTCCTCGGTCACCTTCATCGCGCGTTCGCTTCCGCGGACGATGACCACGGGCATCCCCAGGCGCTCGCACAATGCGGCGTCGTCGGTCGCGGCGATCTGGTTCGCACGAGCGTCGACGTAGGCTTGCTCGATCATGTCGCGTGGAAAGCCCTGCGGCGTTTGGGCGCGCCACAGACGTGAACGCTCAACGGTACGCACCACGCGCCCCGCGTCATCAACTTCCTTGAGCGTATCGGTGACGGGCACGGCGGCCACCGCGCCAGTGCCGGCCCGGGCCGCGACCACCACCCGCTCGATTGTGCCGGCGTCGACAAGTGGGCGCGCCGCATCGTGCACGAGGACGATGCGCACTTCGGGTGGCAAGTCCTCGAGTCCCGCATAGACGGAATCGCCGCGCTCGCGTCCGCCGGTGGACACCAGCAGCCGATCCACGTCGCACTGAAAGAGCCAGGGCGGCGGATCGCCCGCGTGTGAACGCGGCAGCACCACGATCACGACGGCGACGTCGGCGCGTTCCATGAACAGTTGCACGCTGTGCAGGAGCATGGGTTTGCCGGCCACCCAACGAAACTGTTTGAGCTCGGTGCTTCCGGTGCGGGCACCCGCGCCCGCGGCTACAATCACCACGCCGACGTCGGCGGTCGCGGTCATACGAACAGCCGGTCGAAGAGCACGAGGACGCTCGCCACACCGACGACTAACGCGGCCCGTTGGGCGGCGCCTGTTCCCTGCGTGCCCGCGGGAAGGCTGTGCTCGGCGAGGTACACGCTGCGCATCCCCATCTTTTCCGCCTCGGCAATGCGCCGCTCGGCCTGCGACACGGGGCGAATTTCGCCAGCCAATCCCACTTCGCCGAAAAACACCGCATCCGGTGGGAGCGCGCGGTCGTAGACGCTCGATGCGAGCGCCACCGCGACCGCCAGGTCGCCGGCCGGTTCGCGCACGCGTAGTCCGCCCACGACGTTCACGAACACGTCGAGCTCCCAGAAGGGCAGGCCCGCGCGCTTGTCGAGCACCGCGAGCAACAACGCCAGCCGTCGTGCATCGAATCCCGTGGCCACGCGCTGCGGCGTTCCGAAACTCGCTTTCGCCGCAAGCCCCTGGACTTCCACCATCAGGGGGCGCGTGCCTTCCATGAGCGCGGTGGTCGCGCTTCCGGGTACGGCGCCGTGGCGCTGGCCCAGGAACAGCTCGGACGGATTCTCCACACCCACCAGACCCTGCTCGGTCATGCGAAACACGCCGATCTCGTCCACGCCGCCAAAACGATTTTTCGTGGCCCGGAGCACGCGATGATCGGCCGAGCTCTCCCCCTCGAAGTACAGCACGGTATCGACGATATGCTCGAGGGTTTTCGGACCCGCGATGCCCCCGCCCTTGGTCACGTGCCCAACGACGAGCACGGCTGCCCCGCTGTCTTTCGCGTAGCGCATCAGTCGTGCCGCGCATTCGCGCACCTGCCCAACACTGCCCGGAGCGCCCTCCAGCTCATCGGTCATCATCGTCTGGATGGAGTCGATGACCACGACGTGCGGCGCCAGACTTCGCGCGGTCGCGAGAATGGTCTCGAGCCGCGTTTCGGCGAGCAGCTCCACGTCGCGCGCGTTCCCCGCGAGCCGATCGGCGCGCAAGCGCACCTGCAACGGCGACTCTTCGCCGGACACGTACATCGTGCGCTGCCCGCGTTCCTGCAAGCGCGCCGCGACCTGGAGCAGCAGGGTCGATTTTCCGATGCCCGGCTCGCCGCCAATGAGTATCATCGAGCCGGGGACGATGCCGCCGCCGAGGACGAAGTCGAATTCATCGATCGCGGTGCGCAGACGCCCGTGCTCCACGCCTTCGACGTCGCCTAACCGAGTGGTGGCGGCCGGCGCACCGCCGGGCAACGCCGGCCGCCGCGCCCGCTCCGCCGAGGACGGCGCCGTCGTCTCTTCGACGAGACTGTTCCACGCGCCGCACGTGTCGCAGCGTCCCGCCCAACGCAAGTGTTCGGCGCCGCAGTCGGTGCAACGATAGACGGTGCGGACCTTAGTCGGCACGGATGCCCGGGTGATGCCGTCTCACGATCCGCCCCCTCCTCCGCCCCCTCCTCCTCCCCCTCCCCCTCCCCCTTCCTTCCTGGCACTGTAGTTCTCGAAGCGCGTGTACGCTTTGTGGAAGAACAGGTTGACGAACCCGACCGGACCGTTGCGCTGCTTGCCGATAATCACCTCGGCGCGACCTTCGAGCGAGTTGCCATCTTTGTCCGTGGGACCGTCGTACAATTCCTGGCGGTAGATGAACATCACAAGGTCCGCGTCCTGCTCGATGGCGCCCGACTCGCGAAGGTCGGATAACTGCGGCCGGTGATCGCCCGCGCGCTGCTCGGGCGCGCGGGACAATTGCGACAGCGCGACCACTGGGACGTTCAGCTCCTTGGCCAGCGCCTTGAGCGAGCGCGAGATCGCACTGATCTCCTGTTGTCTGCTCTCGGAATTGGTCGGACCCGCGATGAGCTGCAGGTAGTCCAGAATAATGAGCTCGACCTTCGCATCGGCGCGCAGTCGGCGCGCCTTGGATCGGATCTCGAGCAGTGAGATCCCTGCCGAATCGTCGATCCAGATCGGCGCGGCGCTCAGCGTACCCGCCGCGCGCGCCATGCGAGTGAAATCGTCGTCGCGCAACATGCCTTTGCGCAGGCGCTGCGCGTCGACGCGCGCCTCGGCAGTGAGCATGCGCTGCACGAGCGATTCCTTGCTCATCTCCAAGGAGAACACCGCAACGGGTATGTTCTTCTCGATCGCGGCGTACTGTGCAACGTTGAGCACGAACGACGTCTTTCCCATCGACGGACGAGCAGCCACGATCACGAGATCGGCGGGCTGGAAGCCCGAGGTCAACTCATCGAGATCGCTGAATCCGCTCGGCACACCGGTGATGGTCTTTCCGCCGCGTTGCAGCGCTTCGATGCGCTCCATCGTGGGCCACATCAACTCTTTGATGCGCGTGAAGCCCTGCATGCCGCGCTGCTGACTCACCTGGAACACCCGCTGCTCGGCCTCGTCGAGCAACTCGGCGGCGGTGCTCCTCCCTTCGTACGCTTCGGTGACGAGCGCGGTACACGTCTCGATCAGCCGGCGCTGAAGCGCTTTCTCCTTGACGATGCGCGCATGGTACTCGACGTTGGCCGCCGTCGGCACCGCGTCCACCAGGTACGCGATGTAGTCCTTGCCGCCCGCCGCGTCGAGATCGCCGCGCCGCGAGAGTTCCTCGGATAACAGCAGCGGATCGACCACGTCACCCCGCTCGGCGATCGACACCATTGCCCGGAAGATGCGCCGGTTCCCCTCGCGATAGAACATCGTGTCGTCCACGTGTTCGCTCGCTCGCAGAATCGCATCCTGGTCCATGAGCATGGCGCCGAGCACCGCCGTTTCCGCCTCCTCCGAATACGGAGGGCGGCGGTCCCGATAGGGATCACTGTCAGGGGGGGGGGACGGCGATTGCGCCATCGAGGAGTCGACGAGCGAGCTGGACATCTTCCCAGGTGGGTCGCTTCCAAGCGGGATTGCGAAGGAGCGCGGCCGGGTGATAGGTGACGACGACAGGAATCCCGTGATAGCGATGAATCGCACCGCGCAGTTTTCCGATCGACAACTTGGTCTCGAGCAGCGCCTGCGCGGCGAACGTTCCGAGTGCGATGATGACGGTTGGCCGGATGATCTCCAGCTGACGCACCAGGTACGGCCGGCATGCGTCCACTTCGTCGGGACGCGGGTTGCGGTTTCCTGGTGGACGGTGTTTGAGCACGTTGACGATGAACACATCGTCCCGGCTCAACTTAATCGCCTCCAGAATCTTGGTAAGTAACTGGCCCGCCTGGCCAACAAATGGGCGACCGGTTTCGTCCTCGCTGGCGCCTGGCGCCTCGCCTACGCACACGAGCCGTGCGTGCGGACTTCCCTCGCCCGGCACCGGGTTCTTGGCCGTGCGGTGGAGATCGCACCTCGTGCAGGCGCGCACCAACGCGGCAACGTCGTCGATGGTCTGACACCGGGATAGGTCGCCCCCGAACAGCTCGCGGGCGTCCGTGCCAACCACGATGCCCGGTGGCAGGTCGATGATGCCGCGGTCTGCGATCGGTGACGGAGAAGTTGCGGCCGGCATGTCGGCGAGCGGAGTCGACTCGACCGCGCCTGCCGCGCGGAGCGAATCGCGCCAATTGGCACCAACAGCCGTGTCGCTGGCACTCTTGGGGCGGCCGGCGCCGATGAGTCGCATGACGTCATCCACCGACAGCCCATCGAGCACGAGCTCCTGCTCTCCCAATTCACGCCGCTGCTCGAGGTAGCGGCGCAGCAGCTCGTCAGCGCGCACGCAACAACGCCTCCACTCGATCCAGAATTACGTCCGCGACCTGCATCTTGGGCATCAGCGGCACGGCCACCGATGTTCCATCGGGGGCAAGCAGCGTGACCCGGTTCGTGTCGGAGCCAAAGCCCGCGTCGGGCTCGCGCGCGCTGTTGGCCACGATGAGGTCAAGCTTTTTTTCGGCCATCTTGGCGCGCGCGCCCGCGAGGACGTCGTCGGTTTCGAGCGCGAAGCCCACGACTACCAGTCCGACGGGGCGGTGCGGAATGGTGTGCGCGAGGATGTCGAGCGTGGGGGCCAGTTGGATGACAGCTGGCGCAGACACCTTCTTCAACTTGCGCGTGGCCGGCGTGGCGGCGCGAAAGTCCGCAGGTGCAGCGGCCATGATGAGCGCCTGCGCCGTAGGCAGTGCGTGTGACACCGCGTCGGCCATCTCCTCCGTGGTTTCTACTCGGACCATATGTATGCCCACCGGCGGCTCCACCTCGAGCGGTCCCGCGATAAGTATGACGTCCGCGCCGCGCCGCCACGCCGCGGACGCGAGAGCGACACCCATTTTCCCCGTGCTGCGATTCGACAGAAAGCGCACGGGATCGACCGGCTCGCGCGTGGGTCCGGCGGTGACGACGATGGTGCGTGCGCGCAGCGAACCGTCATCGAGTAACCGCGATGCGTGCGCAACTATTGCTTCCGGTTCGGGCATGCGACCCGGCCCGCTTCCTTCGCCGGCCGCGAGCGGGCCGTCCTCGGGATCGATGACGGTATATCCAACCTCGCGAAGGTGTGACGCGTTGTGCTGGGTCTGCGGGTGTGCCCACATGGCGTCGTTCATTGCGGGCACGAGCATCACCGGTGCCTTGGTCGCGAGGAGCGTGGCGCCGAGCAAGTCATCCGCGCGTCCGTGCGCCACACGCGCCAGGAAATTCGCGGTGGCGGGTGCGACGATGACGAGGTTGGCGGCGCGAGCGAGGTGGATGTGATCGAGGGCGCGGCCCGACGCGAACAAGTTCGTGTGCACCTGGCGGCCCGTGAGCGCCTCGAAGGTGAGGGGCGCAACGAACTCGGTGGCGGCGCGCGTCATCACGACGTCCACCGCCGCGCCGCTCTGGGTCAGCAGGCGGGCGAGCCACCCGGCCTTGTAGGCAGCGATGCCCCCAGTGACTCCCAGGACGATGCGCGCACCATCGAACGGGCGCACGCGACCGACGCCTAACGGCGGAGGCGCGGGATCACGCGATACTGGATCCCTTCGTCGTCGGTGAGTTCCTCGAGCGCGCGCGTGGTGAGCTTCTTTTCGCGCGTCTCGCTCATGGTGCGCGGAAACTCATTCAGCAGCCGCGCGTATTTGGCGGCGATCAAGACGCCCAAATACTTGTTCGCGGTACGTCTGGCGACTTCAGCGGGGGTGTAGACTTGCATCTTTTCTCCGGGTAAGTGTTGGTGGTTGGTGGTTGGTGGTTGGAAACTACGACCGTAGTTGCAGTCGCCAACTACCGACCCCCAATCACTAGATATCATCCATTTCCTTCTCCAACCTCTCAATAATCTCCCGAACGTCTCGTTCCACGTTTCCCAAACGTTCGCGGCGCAGGCCTTCCGCATCGATGATGCGGGACACGTTCGCCACGGCACGCTCGAGATCGTCGTTCAACACGACGTAATGATACATCGGTACGGCACGCAGTTCCGCGAGGGCGCTCAGGAGACGTTTCTTGAGCGTGTCGGGCGTTTCAGTGTGCCGGTTGCGCAGGCGCTCCAGCAACACTTCGCCCGACGGTGGAAGCACGTAAATCAGGACCGACTGTGGAAACGCACCCCGGAACTGCGCCGCGCCCTGGACGTCGATGTCCATCAATACGTGCTGCCCCTTCTCCAAGACCCTTGCCACCTCGCTGCGCAACGTGCCGTATAGATCGCCATGCACCGCGGCCGATTCGGCAAAGTCGCCGCGTTGCTGTCGCGTCAGAAATTCTGCAGTGGTCAGGAAATAATAATCCCGGCCATCTACCTCGCCGACGCGCGGCGAACGTGTCGTACACGACACCGAGTACCCGACGTCGGCGCGACGCTTCATCAATTCCCGAGCGATAGTGGTCTTGCCGCCTCCGGACGGGGCCGAGAGGATCACCGGAAAGACGTTCACTCGACGTTCTCCACCTGCTCGGCGATGCGTTCCAACTCCTCCTTCACGGCTACGACATCGTGCATCATGGCCGCGTCGCGCGCCTTGCTCCCCGTGGTGTTGGCTTCGCGAAGCATTTCCTGCAGCAAAAAGCTCAACCGCTTGCCCACCTGTTCACCCGTCGCGTTTCGCATCGTGGCGCGGAACTCGTGCACGTGGGACCGAAACCGGTCGATCTCCTCACTCACGTCCAAGCGATCGGCCAGCACCGCGATTTCCTGCGCGACGCGCTGCGGGTCCAGGTCGATTCCTTCCGCCAATTCGCGGACCGACCGGCGCAGCCGTTCACGTTCGATCGTTAGGCGCTCGGGCGCACGCGCGGCGATGCGGTCGAGCGCGCGTTCGACGATCTCGATGCGCTCCTCGAGCAGGGCCGCGATTCGCGCTCCCTCCGCTTCACGCATACTGGTGAGCGCCGTCACCGCGTCCTGAACGATCGTGGTCAACTCCGCCGCCGTTCCCGTGTCGTCAAGCGCATCGCCGATGAATACGTCGGGAAGGCGAAGCAAGGTGCCCACGTCCAGGTCCTTCGACAGTCCGTACCGTGCTTGCAACTCACGTACGAGCGTGACATACCCCGCGAGGCGCATTTCGTCCACCGCCGCTCCTCCGGGCCCATCGCGCTCGGCGCGCGCGGTGAGCGCGACGTGTCCCCGCGCGATTGCGCGGCGCAGCAGCTCGCGCACCTCGCCCTCCCATCGCACGAGCGCCGACGGAAGTTTGATGTTCGGATTGAAGAACCGATGGTTGACCGTGCGCAGCTCGACCGTCGCGCGCTGTGCGCCGATCCGCCCTGTCGCGGCCCCGAATCCGGTCATGCTTCGTATCATGGACGATCCTGTAAGTTACGATGGCACAACAACGTTGTCAATTCCAAAACTGCCATCGTACGCCGTACGTGAAGCGCTGTCGTGGTTGCACAAAACCCGGGACAAGTTCGTAGACCGGCGGGTTGACGCCGTACGTCGAATTGAAAAAGAGTACGGCATCGAGGATGCGCAGCTCGATGTGTCCCACGATGACGTGGTTGAACAGCGCATACTGCGGATCGGTAGTGAATGCTTCGCCGCTGGTGGTGGTCGGAAAGAGTACGTTCTGCCGGTATTCGTGGGCGATCGAGCCAAGAAATCCGAAGTTGCCGCTGGGGAAACGGCTGAGCCAGCGCGTGTCGATGTAGAGTTCCTCGCGCGATTGCAATTGCGGCCGATAGTAGCCCGCGGTCGAGTATCGTACGGCAAAGACGTCGGCGCCGAGGTCCTTGTAGAACTTGCCGCGGATCGTGCCGAATACTCCCGTCGCGCCCATCGCGTTGGCGGCGGCAAAGCTGGAGTCGTAGGCCGGGAGCCCTGGGACGACGGTCTGATCGCGCCGCATCACGCCACCGGTGAACCACGCGCCGAGTACTCGCAGGCCGGCTTCCAGGCGCACTGCTACCTGTTCGCCGCCATCGGTGCCGCCGCCGTGCCGGTGGGTCACCGCGCCGCTCAGCGAGAAGAAATCGAGCGGTGTGAAGCGCACCGCGGCCTCCTCGGTGGACGTGGTGTCGCTCCCGCGCAGGTCCGTGAACAGGGAAACGGCGAGCAACGGCCGCTCGTACGCGATCCGCGTCTCCAGCGAGTTCATCGTTCTGTTAGGCAGGAGGTGCAGGCGGTCGGCCGCGCTCAGCCGGAGGCCCCACCGGGTGAATCCCCCGGTGGCGACGAACTGCTTGGCGCTCACGGTCGTGTCGGCGGAGTCTGCGGGCGCGAACGTGAGCGCAGGGTGGAACGCGGAGTTCTCGCTGAAGGTTTGGGACGACAGCATGAGCTGCGCCCACCCGCCCTGGTCGGGATCGCCGTACGCGCCGCGCAGGTAGGCATCGGTGCGCGTGCGATCCTGTTCGGGGACGCCGCCCGTGGCGCCCACCACGAGCACGTCCTGCTCGTCGCGGCTCCGGCTCGATCGCGAGGCGAACCCATCCACGCTCCACGGCCCGTTCGCCCAACCGAGCCGTCCCGTGAGCGCCAGCTCGTCGCCGCCGCCAATGCTGGGGTCGGAGTTGGTGCCGTATTGCTGGCCGGCCAGTTGCAGCGCCATGCCGTTGTCGTAGCGCTTGCCGTAGAAGCCGCGGTACATGTTCGTGCCCTGATCGCCCGTTAGCACGTCGACGCGCGTGTTGGTCGACGTCCGCGTCACGCGCCAACTGCGGAGGTACACGCGCAGCTCATCGGCGCCGCGTTCGACGGCGACGTCTTCCAACGACCAGAGCTGCACCTCGGACACGTCCAACGCGCCCGGCGAGCGCGGGTCGAGCGGCTCGATCTCCATGCCATCGTAGAAAATCCGGACGCGCGCCGGGTTGCCCAGGTAGGCCACGTACTGCGGTGACGTGAGCCACCCCGAGCGGAACGTCGTGACGCCCGGAACGAGCTTGAGCAGGTCCAACAGATTGATCGCGCCGGACGCGAACATCTGGTCGCGGTCCCAGTGATACTGCGATCCGATGCCTACGAGCGCCGGCTGCTCGGCGTGGGCTAACGGCGCCTTGATGGTGTCTTTCGGGACCTTCGTTGTGTCGGAGGTGGTGTCCCTGGTCGTATCCGACGGCATGGGCACGGCGTGCACGCCGGTATCGGCGGCGGCGGCGGCGGCGCGCGTCGTGTCGCGGTGCGCCGCGGTAGTGTCCTGCGCGGTGGCCGCTCCCGGCACCGGCGACAGCAGCATCACGCAGAGCGCAGCGCGGACCGGCCACCGCGCGAGCGTCAGCGCGCCCTCCCCCGCACCACTTCCACGAAGGTGCCAACGGGAACGCCGGTGGGACCCTTGGCGATGTACGTCAGATCCGACTCGGAGTACGCGGTGCCCGCGACATCCATGTGCACCCACGGGAACCCCTCGGCGAATTCCTTGAGGAACATCGCCGCCGTGCTCGCTCCCGCCGGCCGACCGCCGCTGTTCTTGATGTCGGCGACGTCGCTCTTGAGGAGCTCTTTGTAGTCGTCGAACATCGGCAGCGCCCACCCCGGTTCGCCGGCGCGCGCTCCGGCCGCCAGCACTTCGGTGACCAGCGCCTGATCCGTGCCGAAGATGCCGCTCGCGCTGTGGCCTAACGCAATGACGCAGGCGCCGGTGAGGGTGGCGGCATCCACCACGGCCGCGGGGTCGAAGCGGCGCGCGTACGAGAGCACGTCGGCCAGCACCAGCCGCCCCTCGGCGTCGGTGTTGATCACCTCGATGGTTTTGCCGAGATGGCTGCGCACCACGTCTCCCGGGTTGACCGCCGTGCCCGACGGCATGTTCGTCGTGCTCCCCACCAGCCCCACCACGTTGGCCGCCAGGCCTAACCGGGCAATGGCGTCCATGGCGCCTAACACACCGGCCGCGCCGCACATGTCGAACTTCATGAACTCCATCCCCTGCGCCGGCTTGATCGAGATGCCGCCGGAGTCGAAGCAGAGACCCTTCCCCACCAGCACCACCGGCTTGCCGCCCGCGGGACCGTGCCGGTACTCGAGCGCGATGAGCTTGGGATCCTGTGGCGTGCCCTGGGCGACGCACAGGAACGAGCCCATCTTCTCCTGCTCCATCTCCGCCCTGCCTAACACAGTGACCTGCATCCCGTGGCGCTGCGCGATGTCGCGCGCGGTCTCGGCGAGGTAGTCGGGCGTGCACAGGTTGCCGGGCATCATGGCCAGCCGCCGGGCCAGCGCCACCCCTTCGCCGATCGCCATGCCGCGGGCGATGCCCGTGGTCGCCGCGTCCACATCGTCGCAGAGTAACGTGGCCGCGTCGAGCTCGGGTCGCTTCTCGTCGGGGCCTGGCGGAGTCTTGAGGTCCACGTATTCCCATGCGCCGTAGAGCAACCCGGCCGTTACCGCTTCCGCGGCGTCCGCGCCGCGCTCGCCATCATACCATCCGAGCGCCGGCGCGCCCATGCGCCGAGCTTGGCGGGCCGCGAGGCTCGCGCCACGCCTGAGTGCGCCGGTGTGATCGGCCGCGTCGCCCACTCCCACGAGCAGCACGCGCTGCGGGCCGCTCGCGCCGCCGGACAAGTGCAGCAGCTCATCGCGCGCGCCGCGAAAGTCGCGTCGGGCCAACGTGCGCCCCAGCGCGCCGCCGAGTGCGGCGTCCAACGCCACGAGCGCCGGGGTGAGCGAGGGATCTTTACGGAGAGCGAGGACGACTAACGGGAAGTCCACGGACTCGGCGGCGAAGCGACGCGCGGCGATCCGAAGTGGCATGTTCAGCGCTCCATGAGCGAAGGAGCGAGCACGGCGTTGCCGCACCCGCTCCGGCAGGGGACGAATGGACTACACTCCGGCGGTCACGGGCGCACATCGGACCACGCCCCGTGGGATCCCACTGAGCCGGACACCGAGATGCGCGCCGATGACCGAGGTACCCGGGACGAGAATCGAACTCGTAAGGGCCGAAGCCCGCGGGATTTTGAGTCCCGTGCGTCTACCAGTTCCGCCACCCGGGCAGGATCGGGAATCTAGCGGCGCGGCGCGCGCGGCTCAATGCGGCGCGTCGGTTGCCCTCGGGCTCGACACCCGCGATCAGGTCATGGCCTGCGCGGAGCGGTGGCGAGGAATGTCGCACGCGGTGCCGAGATTATTGCCCCGCTCGTTGCGCACGTTGGGCACGGGCCGCCGAGGAACCGGAAGAACGTGTAGACGCGGTTCTGTCGCCGCAGCGTGAGGCCAGTGCTGCCCTGCAGCGTGCCGGTGGCTCGGCTGTAGGTGACCGAATCATCTGGCATCATTGTTAGCGTCGTTCCGTCCCAGGTATAACTGCCGTCCTCGTAAACGGCGACCCGGGTCGAATCGCCGGTGGGAGCGCCGTAATCGTAGAGATGTTCCCATTCGTATCTCCCGGGGGGCTCGAAATGCCCGACCTCCATTGCACCTGTTTCAGTGAACTCGGCACCGGTCGAGTCCGTTCGCGGGCACCCCGGCGACCCTCCGTTAGGATCGTGGCAGCCTATTTGCGCCCAATTTCCTTCAGGCACCGGCGGCGGTAACTTGACGAACGTATACTGATGTGCTCGGAAGGCGACTTCTAGTGAGTCTGCGTTCCAGGAAGCCGTGATGAGCGCACCCGAGGAAGAATCTTGCAGAACTACCGAACGGCCACTCGTCGAGTAACGCCCGGCGGACACCAGCGTGAGGTTGATAAACAGAAGAGAATCTGGCCAGTTAAAAGCCCACCTCTGCATCCAAACGTATTTCCCGTCCGGTAGCAGGTTGAGATCTCCCTCCACGAGGCTCACCATGGCGCCAGCCTTGGTCGAGTCACAACACGGGAGCGTATCCTCGTCAACCGCCGCCAATACATATATACCGCTGACATCTGAACGCGGGCCGGTGGCGCTCTGGCAAGCCGCCAGGCCAAACACGAGCGAGCAAACCCCAGTCAGAAGGATTCGTAGCGCCGGGCGCGTCTGCGGTCGCGCGCGACGGGTTCGGGCGTTGTCAATCGCGCCGCTGCTATGACCGATGAGGGTTCGCACCGCCCGGTTCTCGGCTACGACCGACACGGGTTATCCGGCTGCTGCGGACACGTGTACACCGTATGCGATGCCGATCCCTGGACCTCGTGGGCGTCGGTCACCGTCAGACTGAAGAGCAACTGGCTGCCGGAACCGCCTAACTCCGCAGTGCAGCTACTCTCGTTGCCGCATGCGTTAGCATTGCCGTTCACCGTCCAGCCGTACGTGTACGGCGGCACGCCGTTCGAGACGTTGCCAGTGACGGTGACATAAGTGTACGCAGGCTCCGCGAGCGGACCGGTAATCGAGACCGAGAGATGGGGTGGTGGCGGCGGGTTCACGATAAGGTTCACCGTGGTGCTGGTCCACGTCACGTCGAATCCGCAGTCGGGGTTCGGGTTGAAGGGAACAGTTTTCTTCCAACTCGGGGTCAGGCTGCCATGGCGGCCGGCGAAGGAAAGCCCGGTGTGAAAGACGCCGTCGTCCGGAAACTCGGCGCAGGAGCTGAAGCCGTTATGCGTCTCCATCGCCCCACCTGTGACGAACGTGTAGGTGTCGCTGTCCGCCACGGCCAGGGGCGTGGCTCTACTTCCAGTGTGTAGGTCCAGCGTGGTGACTGTCCACGTGCATACACGGCCGGCGCAAGCGCTTGCGTCCACCGTACCGTATATCGTATCACCGGGCGAGACGGTGATGTGAGAGGTGCTATGCATGCACGTGCCGCTGGGTCCATCGCACCACCACGAGGCAGCGGTCCAGTAGTTGCCTCCGAATTTGCCATTATTCCCATACTGGATCACCGGCTGAAGGATCATGGGGGCGGGGTTCGTGTTTTGAATTCCCGGGAAACTGTAGAAGACCTCAGTTCCCGTGTACGACTGCGCCGGGGGCGCTGGCACGACCCACATGTCCGCAAGATCGCGATATGAGTCGCCCGTTGGCGCCAAATCCCACGCGTACTCCACCCAGCCGGTGTCCACAGGCGGTACCAAGCCACCGCGCCCGTCCGGATGCGGAAGGCTCAAATACGCTGGATAGGGACACTTGGTAATCTGGAAGCTGGTGCCATCCTGACGCGTCACCACACGGTTGAGGCTGATCTTGGCGCCGGCTGGGATGGCGTAGACGCACGACGCATGGAACCAGCCTGCGGGCGTCGCTACGTATCCAGGGTAGGTGGCGGCCTGCTCCCGGGTCAACACAGGCCCCGCGTTTGGGGAGCTGATTTGCGGCGCCTGTTCGGTGCAGGCAGTTGCGAGCGTGACCGCCACGAGAGATGAAGCAATCCAGATGCGAGTCCTTGTACCCTCCTACGTGACACAGCCAAGCGGTCGCCTCCGATTCCTCATCATCACACTCCACCTAACCTCGAACTCGGCTGCCCAACGGGTAAAGTATGGTTGCCGGAATTGCCCAACCAACATCTGTTGGGAAGGGATCTGACGCGGTGGGAAGACTCGAGCAAGAAATCACCATCGATCGGGGCGCACTGGGCCCCTACCAAAGCTGCGCCAGGTCCCACGGTGTTCCGGTAGCACGTTGGGGGCGCAGCGAGCGCATCGGTAGGCGTTTCGCGGACTTGGCGCTCTCATCCGGCAGACTTGCGGCAGCTGCCGGGATGTCGTACATCGTTATTGTTGTCGAGGACCATCCTCCAACGGTGTCCAACGAGACTCGTTTTTGGGCGATTCCTCAGCAGGCTCGGCTGCTATGGGGACTGGGATGCGGGTGATTGCTGTCCTCCTCCGGGACGCGGATCTGCGTGGTCGCATCGCGCGAGGCCTGGAGGGCCGGATCGGCGTACGGTTCGTCGACTCGCGGACCGATCTCGTCGCGGCGGTCCGCTCCGGTGACGTGGCCGCCGTGCTAACGGAGATGTGGTCGCGGGACGGCCAGTCGCTCGTTCCCGAGCTGCGCGCACTCCGGATCGACATGCCCTCGGTGCCCATCCTGGTGCGCGCCACGGTCTCACCGTCCGGTATTCGCGAAGTGATCAACGCTGTTCGTGCAGGTATTAACGGCGTGATCATCCCTGGCGAGGACGATACCGGTGTTGGGTTGCAGCGCGCCATCCTCGACGCCATCGAAAGTAGCTCGGCGGCGCGCCTCTTGCGCTTGGTCGATGGGGTCCTGCCCGTGAACCTTCGCCTGCTGTTCGGCGTCGTCGCCAACAATACGATGCGCCCCCTCAGCGTTAGGCAGGTAGCGGCGGCGTGCCTGGTCAGCCGGCGGACCCTCGCCAATGAATTGCACGAGGCGTCCTGGCCGCCCCCGAGGCGTCTCATCGGGTGGAATCGCCTGGTGCACGCATCCGCCATGCTTGATGATCTCGACCGCCCGATCGAGCGCGTCGCGAACGACCTGGGCTTTCCTTCGGCATCGGCGCTCTGCAACATGTGCCGCCGGTACGTCGGCCTGTCTGCTACACAGCTCAGGCGGCGCGGAGCGTTCGATTACGTTGCAACGGCATTCATTCATGAGTGCCGTGGCGCGCCCCACGTGGCATCGACACTGGCTCGCCCGCCGCACCGCGGCCGGCCGGCGCTCCAGCCTAACGGAGCCCATCGGCCATCGGCCACGCCCTCAAGACCTCAGACTTGGCCCTCTAGACTTGACGAGTCACTGAGGATTTGATGGGTAGAGTCGTGATCGGAGGCGCGGTCGCCGGGCCGACGGTGCGTGTTCCCGATGCGTTACGCGTGGCAGTGGTGATGTTTCCCAAGCGCCCAGCGCCGATCGTGGGGCGTGCCCCCTTGCAGTCCCCCGATCGCCGAGCGTAGCCTATGTCCATGGTGCAGGCCCTCGAACACTACTGGACGCCGGACGACGTGCGCGCCCTTCCCGACGACGGGAACCGTCACGAGTGCGTCGACGGGATGCTCATCGTGACACCGGCGCCGAATGGGCTCCATCAGCGGGCGGTGGCTCTACTCTGGGACCACCTTTCGCCGTACGTTCGCTGCCTTCGCCTGGGCGAACTGTTGCCGTCACCAGCCGACATTGAAATCGAGGCGGGCACTCTCGTCCAGCCCGACCTGTTTGTCTATCGGATTCCGGCCGGTGGGATCGTCACCCGTGATTGGTCGATCGTGAAGGCGCTGGTCCTCGCGGTCGAAGTCCTCTCACCATCCACGGCGCGCTACGACCGCGGGCTCAAGCGCCATTTCTATCTCCGATCTCCCACCGACGAATTGTGGATCGTGGACATCGAGTCGCGCGTGGTCGAGCGGTGGCGCACGGGTGATAAGCGCCCCGAGATTCTGACGGACGCGCTGGTCTGGAATCCCGACGGTGCCGGCGATTCCCCTCCGTTGCGCGTGGAGCTCGGCGCCTTCTTCGCCGCCGTGCACGGAGAGCAGAGCTGACGCTGGCGTCTAGTCTCGCGGCCGGCGAGGCGCAATGCCGCGGCCACCGCCGGCGTGCGGCCGACGATCGAGCTGCTGCTGCCGCATCTGCGTAAGCCGCTTCCTGATCTGCTCCTGCAACGCGGCGTACTTCGCGCGCTGGACGGGCGAGAGGAAGCCGCCGAGGTCGTGCTGCTCGTCGCGGAAAATCTGTAGCCGCGACTGCTGCACCTGCGCCAGTTGGTCGAGGTAATCGTTCACCTTCGACTGGTCGGCGCCCGTGCCCAGCGCCAGTTCGGCGCGCAATGAGAGCCGCAGGTATCGTTCGCGTTCGGTGAGCTCGCGTTGCGGCTGCTGGTATTTCTGGTTCACGCGTTGGAGCTGCGCGAACTGGTCGTCGGTGAGCTGCAGTTGCTGCCGTACGACCTGGGCGGTGCGCTCGCGTAACTGTGCTTCGAGCCGCGCGCGCCGCGGCGAGGGCGCCGCGACGCCGGTATCCAGCGTAGATGGCGGTGGCGCCGGTGTCGGCTCGGTTTGCTGCGCACCCGCCGCCGCGGGAAACGCGAGCGCGGCCAGCGCCGCGACCGTGAGCACGGTGCGCACGGTGCGCATCACAGCACCCCCGAGCCCAGATGATACGTGACCGGTGACGGGTCCGCGTCGGGAACCGCGCGCACGCTGTCGAGCGACTGCAGGAGCGCTTCCACATCGCTGTCCGGCAGGTCGCTCACGCCGCCGTCCATCTCGAGTCCGGCCTGCACGGCGACCGGCGTCGTGATCGCGGTGGCCGTGCGTGTATGCGGCACCGCGGGCTCACCCTGTAGAAGCGACCACGCGGCGATGCCGCCCGCCACCACGACGATCGCCGCCGCCGCGCGCCAGGCCGCGCGACGCCCCCCCCCCCCCCGCCTCCCCGCCGCGCGCCCGCGTTGGGCCGCGGCGGGTGCGATGTGTCCCACGGCATCCGGACTCTGTTGCCTAACGGAGCGCCGATCATCGGCGATCGCGCCGGCGATGCGGCCGGTGTCCACCAGAGGCACCGCGTGGGGCGCGAGCGCCGAACGCAGCGTGCGCAGCAGCGCCAGCTCCGCCGTGCAAGTGGGGCACGCGGCAACGTGCCGCATGACCTCCGCCTGCGCCGCCGCATCCAGCCGGCCGTGCATCAGGTCCGGCAGGAGATCCTGCACGTCGTCCCGCGGACAGTCATTCATCGAGAAACTCCTTGATCGCTTTCATCGCGTTGTGATAATGCACCCGCGCCGCGCCTTCCGTACTCTCCACCACCGTCGCAATCTCCCGGTACGACATCCCCTCGGTCACTCGCAGCGTGAATACGTCGCGCTGCAGCGGCGACAGGCGCCCCACCGCCTCGCGCATCCGCCCCTCCGTCTCGTCGGCCACCGTCACGTCCAGCGCGTCGTTCGCGGTAGCCGCGTGCCACTCTTCGATCGGCACCACGTGCCGCTCCAGTTTGCGGCTCCGCGCCCGATCGCGGACCAGATTGCGCGCGATCGCGCACAGCCAAGTCCGGAATGCACTGTCGGCGCGAAAGCCATCGAGCGAGGCGAAGGCACGGACGAACGCGTCCTGTACCACCTCCTCGACCTCCAGTCGTTCCCCCACACTCACGACGAACCGCGCAAGCGCCGTGGCGTGGCGCTCCACCAGGACGCTCGCCGCGCGCTCGTCGCCGTTCCGCCAGCGCGCAATGAGCGCAGCGTCGCTCGGCTCGTCCGCCGTCGCCTTGGGTTCAGTCATCCCGTTCGCCCATTGAGACGTTGCCACCGCGAACTTGTTAAGCCGGGTTGCTTGACGCACCGGAATCCTGAGGGTACGTTAGAGTTGAACGAGCGTTCGAAAACCGTTTGGAGGGCTGCATGGCCGGTCCGACCAGGGATCAGAAGCTCGACACGTTGCTTGCCGCCGCCGCCCGGGTATTCGCCGAGCGCGGCTACCATCAGACCAGTATGCGGCACCTGGCGGGGGCCGCCGGGATCTCGCTGGCGGGGGTGTACTACTACGTCCAGAGCAAGGAAGAACTGCTCTTCCTCATTCAGAGCCGCAATTTCGAGGCAGTCATCCTCGGTATGCGGGAAGCGCTGGAGGGTGTGAGTGACCCGATCGAGCGCATCTCCCGGTTTATCGACAACCATCTCGACTACTTCGCCGCGCATATGGCGGAGATGAAGGTGTTGTCGCACGAGGCTGGAGCCCTCACGGGCGAATTCCTGCAGACGGTGAACGACATGAAGCGTGAGTACACCCGCGCGCTGATGGATGTCCTGTCCGACGTCGAACGTGTGCACGGTCCGGCACACGCGAATCGCCGCGTGGCCGCGTACTCGCTGTTCGGCATGATGAACTGGATCTACAACTGGTACGACCCGCTGGGTGATTTGGGCGTGGAGCTGTTGAGTCAGAACGTATGCCACCTGTTCCTGGGCGGCTACGTGGGACTGCCGATCTCCGACGCTTCGTTGCCACGATCGTCCGCCGGGTGATGGATACGCCGCGCGGCCGCACCGAATCCTTGACTCCCTACCCTTCGAGGTTGACCGATGGCTACCGCCACTGTAACTGACCGCGACACGTCGACACTGGTCACGTACCGCATCGACGGCAACATCGCGATCGTCGAGCTCAACGATCCGCCCGCCAATACCTACACCCACGAGATGATGCGCCAGTTGGACGAGTGCATTTTGCGGGCGCGATTCGACACCGACGTGCAGGTGATCGTGCTGCGCGGCGCGGGGAACAAGTTCTTTTCGGCGGGCGCGAACATCAAAATGCTCAACGAGATGGACCC
Organism: Gemmatimonadaceae bacterium; assembly: GCA_025450035.1. Classification (GTDB taxonomy): domain Bacteria; phylum Gemmatimonadota; class Gemmatimonadetes; order Gemmatimonadales; family Gemmatimonadaceae; genus JADGGM01. The sequence goes on along the minus strand of JANWIF010000020.1, from coordinate 947 downwards.
CACGTTCAAGTACTACTTCTGCCTGCACGCCAACGAGACGTTGAGCCGGTTGGAGCAGACGCCCAAGCTGGTGATCGCGGCCATCAACGGCCACTGCGTGGGCGGCGGACTCGAGATCGCGATGGCCTGCGACATTCGCATCGCCAGGCAGGACTCGGGGAAGATCGGGCTTCCAGAAGTGAACCTGGGCGTGCTCCCGGGCACGGGCGGGACGCAGCGGTTGACGCGGCTGGTGGGCAAGGCGAAGGCGATCGAGCTCATGTGCACGGGCCGGACGTTCTCGTTCGAGGAAGCCCAGACGTTAGGCATCGTGAACGAGGTGTACGCGAAGGACGAGTTCTGGGAGAACGTGCTGCTGTACGCGCGGCAGTTCTGCCTGCCCAACAAGGCGGGGATGGCGGTGGGGCACATCAAGCGCGCGGTGCAGTCGGGGGGCGAGGTGCCGCTGGAGTATGGACTGGCCATCGAGCGGGAGCTGCAGAGCCTGTTGTTCAAGAGCTCCGATGCCAAGGAAGGCATCGGCTCGTACGTGGACAAGCGGCAGCCGACGTTCAAGGGCAAGTGAGGGCCGCGTCATGACGGCGGTCCAGGCGGAGCGGTTTCCGACCCGGCTCATCATCCATGGCGAGCAGGTGGACGCCGAATCGGGGGCCACGTTTTCGGTGATCAATCCGGCCACCGAGGAGGCCATCGCCGAAGTGGCCAAGGCGGGCCCGACGGACGTGGATCGCGCGGTGGAGTCGGCGCGGCGCACGTTCGAGAGCGACGCGTGGCGCGGCACGAGCGCCCGGCGGCGCGGCGAGATGCTCTACCGGTTAGGCGAGCTATGTGTGGCGCACCGGGACGAGCTGGCGCGTCTGGAGACGCTGAACAACGGGAAGCCGATCTTCGAGTCGTACATCGACCTCGATCTCACGGCGAAGACGTTCATGTACTACGGCGGCTGG
>JANWIF010000019.1 GCA_025450035.1 Gemmatimonadaceae bacterium | reverse complement strand
GGTCCGGAGTCCCGCCGCATCTCCCGCCGCGATCAGCGCGCTGCCGGAAAGCCCCAGCATTACGAGCGATGGATCGGCGAGGCGAATCGCATCCGCGATCGCATCTGCAGCCAGCCGGTCGGTCGCGGCCCGGTTGTACAAGGCACCATGCGCCTTCACGTACCGGAGCCGCGCCCCGGTCGCGCGACACACGGCATCGAGCGCACCGATCTGATAGATCACGTACGCGGTGATCTCACTCGGCGTCGCGTTCAGATCGCGCCGCCCGAATCCCATGAGGTCCGGATAGCCGGGATGCGCCCCGATCGCGACGCCATGGCTCGCGGCCGACGCCACAGCCTCGCGCATGGTCACTGGATCGCCCGCGTGAAACCCGCACGCGATGTTCGCGGACGTGAGCAGCGGCATCAACGCCGCATCAGCACCGAGCGCGTACTGCCCAAACCCTTCGCCGAGATCGGCGTTCAGATCGATGGTGTGCATGGCGGTGTGGGCATGGCGGTGGGCATGGCCGTGTCTGGTCCTGCTGTGTCAGCTTACGTCAGCTAGCCGCGGCGCCCGGTCCATCGCGCGCCACACGGCGTACACCGGCGCGCCGCACAGCACGATGAGCAACCCGAGCAATGACTGCACACGGGTGCCCGGTTCGATCACGAGCGTGAGGGCGATCGCAGCGGTCAGCACAATGTACAGCGCCGGCAGGACCGGATATCCCAACGCGCGATACGGCCTCGGCACATCCGGCTGCGTACGCCGCAAGATGAACAGCCCCACGGTCGTCGCGACGTAGAACACGAGCGCCGCGAATATCACGAACTGGATGAGCTGCACGTAGGTCCCCGACAGACACAGCGCAGAGATCCAGATGGCCTGCAGCACCAGCGCGGTCCCCGGCACCTGCCGGCCATTGAGCCGCCCGACAGCCGCGAACATCAGGCCGTCCCGGGCCATGGCGTAATACACACGCGCTCCGGCGAGCACGAGCCCGTTCACGCAGCCGAAGGTCGACACCAGGATCGCACCCGCCATCACCGCCGACCCGCGCCCGCCAAAGATCTGCTCGGCCGCCGCCGTCGCCACCCGATCCTGCGTCGCATTTTGGATCCCCCGCGCGGCCGCGGTCGCGCCGTCCGCCACGCCGGCGAGCGGCAGCACCGAGAGGTACGCCACGTTCGTGCACAGAAATAGCAGGGTCACGAACCCCGTGCCCATGAGCAACGCCCTCGGCAGGTTCCGCGCAGGATCGCGCACTTCGGCGGCCGCGAAGGTCACGTTGTTCCACGCGTCGGTCGAGAACAAGCACCCCACCATGGCCGCGCCAAACACCAGCCGGTAGGGCGATGCCGTCGGCAGATGCGCGAAGAACCGGCTGCCTGAGAAGTTCGCAGCCACCGCCGCGCCGCGCCGCCCGATTGTTACCGCCAGGACCACCAGCGCGATGACCGCACTCGCCTTGATGAGGGTGAATGAGGTCTGAATGGCCTTCCCCTCGCGCACGCCACGCACGTTGGCCAGGGTCAGCAGCCACACGATGCCCACCGCCGCGAGCCGCTGCGGCGAGAGCCCCACCACGATCGCATCAGCCGCCCGCTGGCACCCCAACACCGCTGCACAGAACTCGGCCCGCGGAAGCCCCGCGAATGGCTCGGGACTGAGCGCCGGCAAGATCACGCCCGCGAACCGCCCAAACGCGACCGCCACGGCAGCAATCGTCCCCGTCTGGATCACGGCCAGCAATGTCCACCCATAGAGAAACGCGGGAAACGGTCCGAACGCCTCACGCAGATAGACGTACTGGCCGCCCGCCCGCGGATACATCGCCGCCATCTCGCCGTACGCGAGCGCACCCATGACGGTGTTCAGGCCGGACAACGCCCACGCGGCGAGCAAACCCGCGGGCGACCCGACGGCACGCGCGACCCCCGCCGACACGATGAAGATCCCCGACCCGATCATGGACCCGACCGCCAGCAGCGTGGCGTCTGTCACGGTCATCGCGGCGACGAAACCCTCGCCGCCAGCCTGAGGCGCTTTCGGCATGCGCCCATCTCTACACTCGCCACGCGAGTCCCGATAGGGGGCGCCCACGGAGCTCGCCTAGTGCGCGCTACTCCAGCTCCGCCGCAGCCGGTTGCACTGAAACGCCGGGATCGGCTGCCCCGTAGATGGATCGGCCGGCGGAACACGACGCGCCCGCGACAGTTGCGCCGGATCCTCGGATGCCTCGTACGCCAGCAACGCGATCAATGTCGCGTTCCGCTTCACTTCGTCGAAGCTGATCTTGTCGTACGTGTCGCGGTTGGTGTGCCACGTGTAGTCGGTATAGCCCCAGTCCGCCGAGGTCAGGAAGAACGCGGGCGCGTTATGGCAGGTGAATGCGTCGCTGTCCGAATCTTCTTTCTTCGCGTAGCCGGGCTCGTCGATCGTGATCCCCGCGGTCATGTCGGCCGGCATCCGCGCCATCCACCGCGCGAACGCCGCGGGCGCATCGAGAAACCCATACGTATCGACCGTGTCGATGTTGCCGGTCCCGTTGTCCTGGTTGAACAACGCCTGCAGCCCCGCCAACACTTCCGGATGGTCGTTGGTGAATGAGGTCGATCCGATCTCGCCCTGCTCCTCACCGCTCCAATGCCCCACGAGTATGGTGCGTTTCGGATGCGGATACGCCTGCTTGAGAAGCCGCATCGCTTCGAGCATCACGATCGTGCCGGTCCCATTGTCGGTCGCCCCCGACCCCGCATCCCACGAGTCGAGGTGCGCGGACAGCATCACGTATTGATCCGGATGCTCGGAGCCGTCGAGCCGCGCAATCGTGTTGAATACCGGCGACTCACGCGGGGCCAGATGACCGTCGGCGAGTGCGTGCACTCGCGGATGCTGCCCGTTCGCCACGAGCCGCGCGAGCAATGAGTAGTCCTCGCAGCTCACATCGAAGATGGGGATCGCCGTGGTCGCGCCCACCGGGCCGCCGGACATGATCTTGTCCACGCCCCACCCCTCGGACCACATGTTGGTCAAGAGCCCGAGTGCCCCCGCCGCCGCGAACCGCGGCGCCAGCTCCGCAGCCGGCCGGCTCCCCAGCGCGACCGCAATCCGTTTCTCCCAATCGCCCGCCACGGAATCACGCACGCCGCGCACGGCATTCGCCGTCTTCGGCGACGCCCACTGCGACCAGTTCGTCTCCGGCCGGCAGCTCGGCTGCGGCATCGACAACATCACGAATTTCCCTTTCACGCCCGTGAGCCACCGCGCATAGCCCGCGCGGTCACTCACCTCGGCCGACGGCGGAAGCGCGATGACGTCGCCATCATCACCAGCCGCCGGTGTGCTCGGGCTCCACGGCAGCTCGGTCGCCTCGAGTATTCTCCGGCGCGGCGCGATCAGTTGGATCTCGCTCGGCCCGCGCGTCCAGTCCCGCCAGGTCCCGTACTGCTCGTTGTGGGCCGGCACACCCCACGCTGTGTACGTGCGCACCAGCCAGTCGTTCGCCACACGATTCGCGGGCGATCCCGTGAGCCGCGGGCCGATGGAATCCATCAGGACCTGCGCCAACGATGCCGCCCGCGAATGGTGCATCCCCTCGTCGTAGATCCGCTGGACGATCACATCCCCCGACGGATCGCCCCGCACGAGTGAGTCCAGCGCCGGCGCCCCCTGCGCGCCAGCCCGCCCGGCGAGGAGCAGCGCGCTCACCGACACGACCGCGACCACGCTCGCCGCGGTATTGATCCTTGCCACACGTGACACCATCAGCAAACACCCTCCGGACAGCATTGAGGCTCGCTCTACGACACGACGCCCCTTTCCGTGGTTGCCACGTAGAGGCCCCGGAATGTGAGACAAGCCCGCACGCAGCGACCCCGCCGTTTCCCGGCCCGGCGTCGTTCCGTCATCAGGTACGGCTCGTTCTCCGTGCTCCCATCGTCCCTCTGGCCGTCGCTCCTATCTCCTCTCTCCTCTCGCCCCGCTCGCCCTCAAGGGCCGCCGGACCAGCACGGCTGAGCCTCTCGCAGTTGCTGTCCGCGATGTCCTACGCCCTCGATCTGACCGAAGGCCAGACACCCGGGCACGTCCTGCGATCGTGCGCCATCGGCATGCGCCTCGCCGAAGGTCTCGGCCTCGGCGCGCAGGAACGCTCGGCCCTCTACTACGCGCTGTTGCTCAAGGACGCTGGCTGCTCCAACAACGCCGCTCGCGTCGCCTCGCTCTTCGGCGCCGACGACTTCGCGGTCAAACGCACGTTCAAGCTCATCGACTGGCAGGACCGCGTACGCCTCGCGATGACCGCGGTCGGCATCGTTGGACGCGGACGCGCGATCGGCACTCGCCTCGCACTGCTGCTGAATCTCGCGCGCCAACCCGACCCGACACGCGAGAGGATCGAAATTCGCTGCCACCGCGGTGCGGGCATTGCCCGCCGGATGGGATTCCCCGATCCCACCGCGGACGCGATCCAGTCCCTCGACGAACACTGGAACGGGAGCGGCCACCCGGCAGGGCTCCGCGGCGATGCGATCCCGCAAATGGCGCGCATCTGCAGTCTCGCGCAAACTGTCGAGGTCTTTCACGCCTCGCAGGGAGTCGAAGCTGCGATCGATATAGCACGCCACCGGCGCGGTACCTGGTTCGACCCGCGCCTCGTCGGCCTCCTCTGCGACATCCGCGGCGACTGGGCATGGTGGGAGGAGTTGGCCACTCCCGGCCTCATCGATGCCGTCGTCGCACTCGAACCCGCCGCGCACGAGCGCACGATCGGCATGGACGAGCTCGACGTCGTCGCCCAGGCATTCGGCGAAATCATCGACGCCAAGTCGCCCTACACGTTCCAGCACTCGGCTAATGTCGCATCGTACGCCGCGGGTATCGCCGCACAGGCCGGGATGAATCCCGACGGTTTGCGATCGATCAGACGCGCGGGCCTCCTCCACGACATCGGCAAGCTCGGCGTGTCCAATCTCATTCTCGACAAGAACGGACCCCTCACACCCGACGAACGCCGCGCGGTCGAGCAGCACCCGGTCTACACGCACGAGATCCTCATGCGGGTGGATGCGTTCCGGCCGTTTGCGCGGACAGCCGCGCTTCACCACGAGCGCCTCGATGGCACCGGGTATCCGTGGCGGCTCCATGCCCACGCGCTGGATCGCGAAGCCCGGATTCTCGCCGTCGCGGATGTCTATGAGGCACTCACCGCGGAGCGTCCCTACCGCGCCGCGATGGAGCCTGCCCGAGCGTTCGATATCATCGCGCGCGACGCCGGAAGCCGCCTCGATGCCCAGCTCGTCGAGGCCCTCCACGCCCACGTCGCGGACACTCAGCCGCGCGTCAGCTCATCGAGGACGGTCACCGCGGCACCGAGTTCGGCGGCGGTGTTGTAGTAGTGCGGTGAGAGCCGGAGCGCGCCGGTAATACCCTTCGCCTCGAAGTCGATCACGCCCGACAACCGGTCGGACACGCTGGTGTTGATGCCACGCGCCCGGAGACGGTGCTTGAGTTCCTCCGGTTCGTGTCCATCGACTGCGATCGTCACGATCGCGCACCGCTCCGCCCCACGATCGAAGAGCCGCACTTGCGGCAGCGTCTCGAGCTTCGCCCGCAGATCCGCGGCCAGCTCCCGGCTCCGCGTGAACGCCGCATCGCCCACGGCCAATGCATATCGAGCGGCTTCACCCATGCCGAGCACCAGTGCGTACGCGAACTCCCAGTTCTCGAATCGCTGGGCGCCTCGCGCGAGTTGGAACGCGTTCGCGGTCTCCCAGTCCGCGCCACGCATATCGACGTAGAGCGGATACGCACCACCAGCCAGCGCGCGGTCGGACACGTAGAGGAAACCGATCCCGCGCGGCCCGCGCAGAAACTTCCGCGCCGTGCCCGCGAGATAATCGCACCGCACAGCGTGCACATCGACCGGGATCTGCCCGACGGCCTGGCACGCATCGACCACGAACGGAATCCCGGCTTCTTCGCACACCGCACCCACCGCGGCGACGTCCTGCACGAGACCCGAGTTCGTCGGCACCCAGGTCATCACCACCACACGACACCGTGGATCGCGGATGAGTTTGCGCACGCTCGCGGGATCCACTCCGCCCCCCGGCAGATCGGCGGCGCGTTGGATCACGAGCCCCAGTCGCTGCGCGAGCGACAGATACATCAGTTGATTCGAGGGATAGTCGCAGCGCGTCGTCACCAGCACGTCACCCGGCTTGAAGTCAAACGCACTCAGTGCCTGTGCGATCGCGACGGTCGCGTTCTCGACGATCGCGATGTTGCGGCCGTGTGCGTTGACGACTGTGCCAACGGCCTCGTACGCCTCCTGCACGCGTGACGCTGCCTCATCCGCGGCCTCGTATCCGCCCAACTCGGCCTCGCGGTCGAGATGGCGGTGCATCACCTCGACGACGGATCGCGGCGGCAGCGCCGCACCGGCGTTGTTGAGATGGATGCGCTCCTGACACCCCGGTGTGTCCGCACGCCAGCGCTCGAGCGCCGTATCGGCCACGGCCGCGTCGGCCGCCATCTTGTCGGACGTGCTCTTGCGTGCCGCCCTCGCCCGCTTGCCGCGGCGCTTCGGGATCGCCATCGCCGTTCTCCTTGGCCGGACCGTTGTCCGCGCGCACTTTTCGAAACTGCTGCTGCCCGTCCGGTGTAAACTCCGCCCAACGACTCCCGCTCCGGACTTCCGAGGGATCATATGATAACGCCAATGCGCTGGTTCGACCGCTCCTTCACCTTCGATCTCCCCCTGAGCGCGTTTCCCTCCGTGATGGAGCGATTGCGCGGGACCCCAGCCCGCGCTGCGGAGTTGGTCGCCGGTGTGCCTGCGCAGATGCTCACGCGCCGCACGAACGGCAAATGGTCGGTGCAGGAACACATCGCCCATCTGGCCGATCTGGGTCTTCTCGATGACAAGCGGTTCGCGGATTATCTCGCGGGTGCGTCTGATCTCTCGGTCGCCGAACACCAGAACCGCACCACCGAAACCGCGGACCACAATCGGCAGCCGATTGCCGCCGTTCTGGAGCGGTTACGCGCGGGCCGGATGAAGCTCGTGCGCCGGATGGACGCCCTCACGGAAGAGGAAGTGAGCCGCACGGCGATCCACCCCCGCCTCAAGCAGCCGATGCGCTTGATGGACTGGGCCATCTTCGTGGCCGACCACGACGATCACCACCTCGCGCACGTGCATCAGGCCATCGCGAAGGGCTAGGGACTGGGGACTGGGGACTGGGGACTAACTGCAAGATTCTGTCGGGCCGCCGCACTGCATCGCCGTCCTTCAATCCCACAGTCCCTAACCCCTAACCCCTAGTCCCTAGTCCCGGATCCCCGCCGCGTCTTGCTGAGACGGCCGTGGCGAACCAGTATGGGGCGCCCAGGGCACGCCCACGGCACGCCCCCGCTAATCCCGCCCGCATGCCGATCGAGGAAGTAGATCAGATAGTCGCCGCACCATCGCTCGTGCGCGCGATGCGGTTTCGGGACGTCGTCCTCTTCCTCGTCATCACCGGCTTCAGCGTCCGGTGGATCGCCAATGCGTCGGCCGCCGGCCCGAGCGCCGTCGTCGTCTGGATCGGCGCGTCCCTCGCGTTCCAGATCCCGCTCGTGCTCACCGTGCTCGAGCTCTCGTCACGATACCCGGACGAGGGCGGCATCTATGTCTGGACCAAGCACGCGTTCGGCGGCTTCTCGGGCTTCCTCACGGGTTGGACATACTGGGCCTCCAACCTCCCGTACTTTCCGGCACTCCTCTACTTCATGGCCGCGAATGCGCTCTTCATGGGCGGTGCGCACGGCCGGACGCTCGCCGCCAGTCCCGCGTATTTCATCATTGCTTCTTCGCTTGGCCTCGCGATTGGCGTTGGCCTCAACATCGCCGGGCTCAACGTCGGCAAATGGCTGCACAACATCGGCGCGCTCGGGATGTGCGTGCCCACGACGATACTGGTGGTGTTGAGCGCGATCGTGTGGGCACGGTTCGGCTCCGCCACACCTCTCACCCGTGCGTCCTTCGTCCCCGGTACGCATCTCAAGGATGTCATTTTCTGGTCGACAGTCGCCTTTTCCCTCAGCGGCGCCGAAAGCGCGTCGATGCTCGGCGACGAAATCGAGAACCCGAGATTCACCCTTCCGCGCGCACTCCTCATCTCCGGATCAATCATCCCGCTCCTCTTCATCGTGACGACGATCGGGGTCCTGGTGGCCCTGACGCCGGACCACGTGACGATCATCTCGGGGTTCATGGACGCGATTGCGATACTCGCTGCTCGGCTGCATGTCGGATGGATTGTCGCAGTGTGCGCCGCTCTGATCACGGCCGGCTCCCTCGGACAGTGCGGCGCGTGGGTGGCGGCCTCCGCGCGGCTCCCGTTCGTCGCCGGGATCGACCGCTACCTCCCGGCTGCATTCGGCCGGCTCCATCCACGATGGGGCACGCCGCACGTCTCGCTGCTCGTACTGGGAGCCATCTCCGTTGTCTTCATCGTGCTGAGCCAGATCGGCACCGGCGTCTCCGGTGCCTACAACGTCATGGTCAGTGTGTCGGTGATCACGTTCTTTATCCCTTATCTGCTCATGTTCGCGGCTGCGATCCGCCTGCAGCACGAACCAATGCCCCCGGGCGCCTTCCGTATCTGGGGCGGACGCCCTGTTGCGACGCTGGTCGCCGCAGTCGGCTTCACGACCACTGCGATCTCGTGCGTGCTCTCGCTCATCCCCGATCCGTCCGATCCCAACCCCATACTGTCCTTCACCAAGGTCGCTGGATTGACCGCGGTCACGGTCCTGATCGGCGTGGCCCTCTACCTGATGGGCGCCGCCCGCGCCCGCCGCGCCGCCCTTGCCACGCAACCGGTCCAGCACGCAGCCTGACGGTCGGCTGCTGGGCCCGATTGGCACGACGGCGTTCCCGTAGCTCGCACGTCCCCAACCGGCTACGATGAGGAATGCCCACACCAATCCCCGTCGTCCCCGACATCTTCCGCGAATACGACATCCGTGGCCTCGTCGGCTCGGAGCTCACCACCGACACTGCCCGCGCGGTCGGCCTCGGATACGCCGCTTTCCTCGCGGACAAAAATGTCAAAGGCCCGATCGCGGTCGGCCGCGACAATCGCCCGAGCGGCCATGCGCTGCGCGATGCGCTCATCGCGGCTCTCGTGGAGTCGGGCATCGATGTCGTCGATGTGGGCGTCGTCCCGACGCCAGGTCTCTACTGGGCCCTCGAACGCCTGAGCGTGGCCGGCGGCCTGCAGATCACCGCGTCCCACAATCCCGCCCCGTACAACGGTTTCAAGATGTGCGTGGGCACGCGTGCCCTCTACGGCGATGACATCCAGCAGATCCTGGCGATCATTCAGGCCGGCCGCCGCGTCACGGGCAAGGGCTCGGTCCGGACGGTCGCGATGCTCGACCAGTATCTCGATGACCTCGTCGAGCGCATCGGCCCGCTCGCCCGCCCGCTCCGCATCGCACTCGACTGCGCCAATGGCGTCGGCTCGCTCATCGGCCCCCGCCTCATGCAGCGCCTAGGCGTCACGGTCACGAGCTGCCTGCTCTGCGAAAGCGATGGCACGTTCCCGCATCGCCAGCCGGACCCGAGCCAGGCCAGGAACCTGCAGGATCTCATCGACGCGGTACACTCGGCGTCCGCGGGCGGCCACCCCGTCGACGCGGGGATCGCCCTCGACGGCGACGCGGACCGCATCGGGGTCGTGGACGCAGCCGGAGGCATCGTGTGGGGCGACCGCGTGCTCGCGATCTACGCGCGCGACGTGCTCTCCAACCCCGAGCATCGCGGCGCACCCGTGATTTTCGATGTCAAATCGTCCCAATCACTCGGCGACGCCATCACCGCCGCCGGCGGCCAGCCCGTGATGTGGAAAACGGGCCACTCGCTGATCGAAGCGAAGATGCACGAGATCCACGCGCCACTCGCCGGCGAGCTGTCGGGACACATGTACATCGCGGACGGCTACTATGGGTTCGACGACGCGCTCTACGCCGCCGGCCGGCTCCTCCGCATCATCGCGTCGTCAGGCAAGAGTATCGAGCAGTTGCTCGATGGTGTACCGGTCTACCCGGTGTCTCCGGAGATCCGCGTCGATTGTCCCGACGACAAGAAGTTCGGGATCGTGGATCGCGCGGTAGCACACTGGTCGGCCACACACCAGGTAGTAACCGTCGACGGCGCCCGCGTGACCTTCGGAACCGGATGGGGCCTCATCCGCGCATCGAACACGCAACCCGCACTCGTGTTGCGCTACGAGGCGCGCACTGACACCGCTCTGGCCGCGATTCGCTCGGAGATGGAGGGCTGGCTCGAGGCGCAGGGAATCACCGTCCCCGCCGGGCCGTAATTTTTCGCAGACCCCGGTCGCGCGATCGCCGCCCGTCGTCGAGGGCAGGAGGCGCCGTTCGGGAACGGCGCAACGCGCCGCACGAATCCGCCCGGCGTTCTAGTCCGCGGCCATCGCGGGATAGTCGGTGTACCCGTGCTCGTCACCGCCGTAGTACGTCGCGCGATTCGGCACGGCCAGCGGCAGGCCCGCCCGAAGCCGCTCGACGAGATCGGGGTTGGCGATGTACAGGGCGCCAAATGCGACGAGATCCGCCGCACCACTCTGCACCACTGCCGTGGCGCTCGCGAGATCGAAGCTGCCATTCACGATGATCCGCCCCGGAAAGGCGGCGCGTATCGCGGGCAGGGTACGCGGCGTTGAGGGGGACGCGGTCGCGTGCTCGACGACGTGGAGATAGGCGAGTTCCATCCCGGCGAGCGCACGGGCCACGCCGCTGAATGTCGCGACCGGATCCGAGTCCGTCATCGAGTTGTTGGGATTCGTGGGCGAGAGACGAAGCCCGACTCGCCCCGGACCCCACTCGCCGATCACCGCCCCCACGACTTCACGCGTGAACCGCATTCGGTTCTCCAGCGACCCGCCGTAGTGGTCGGCGCGATGGTTCGATCCGTCCCGGATGAACTGGTCGAGCAGATACCCGTTCGCGCCGTGGATTTCGACGCCATCGAAACCAGCCGCCTTGGCGTTCCGCGCGCCGGTCGCGAATTCCGTCACGACGCGTGCAATGTCCGCCAGTTCCAGCGCACGCGGCACCACGAAGGGCACTTTGCCCTGCGACGTGAGTGACATCCCCACGGGCGCGATCGCCGACGGAGCCACCGGCAGCGCGCCGCCGTGCTGCAACAGGGGATGCGACACGCGCCCCACGTGCCAGAGCTGGAGGAAGATCCGGCCGCGGCGCGCGTGCACTGCGTCGGTGACGAGCCGCCAGCCTTCGACCTGGGCGTCGCTATGGAGGCCCGGCGTGTCCTGGTAGCCAAGACCCTCGGGTGATATCTGGGACCCCTCGCTGATCAGGAGCCCGGCCGACGCGCGTTGTGCGTAGTAGGTGGCGTTGAGCGCACCGGGTACGTTCCCGGGGCCCGCGCGATTCCGCGTCAATGGAGCCATCACGACGCGGTTGGGAAGGTGAAGCGCTCCCACCGTGATCGGCGTAAAGAGATTGGGCTTGGACCGCGCAGCCATGCCCCTCTCTAATCGGCCGGCCGCTCCCCCAGTTCCCGGATCGGAACGCCATCCCAGCGGGCCAGCACGGCGGAGGCCAGACAGTTCCCGACGACGTTCACCGTCGTGCGTGCCATGTCCATGAGTGCGTCCACGCCAAGAAGCACCGCCACCGCCTGAATCGGCAGGCCGAAGGTCGTGAGTGCCCCCGACAGGATGACGATGCTCGCACGCGGAACGCCCGCGACGCCCTTGCTCGTGAGCATGAGGGTGAGCATCAGCACCAGTTGCGTGCCGAGCGACAGATGGATACCCCCGGCCTGCGCCGCGAACAGCGATCCGATCGCGAGATAGAGCGTGCTGCCATCGAGGTTGAACGAGTACCCCGCCGGTATCACGAACGCGACGATCCGCCGCGGGACGCCGAACTCCTCCATCACTTCCATCGCCCGCGGCAGCGCAGCCTCGGATGTCGATGTCGAAAACGCGATCAGTGCGGGCTCCCGCACGGCGCGGATGAACCCGAGCACCGGCACGCCGGCCAGAATCGCGATGGGAAGGAAGACGCACACCATGAGCACGATGAGGGCGGCGTACATCGTGAGCACGAGCTTCGCGAGACTGAACAGCACGGCGGGCCCGCTGTGCCCGATCGTGACCGCGATCGCGGCGCCGATCCCGATGGGTGCGTACAGCATCACGAGACCGACCATGCGGAACACGACTTCGGCCAGGCTCTCGAACAGCCCGAGCATGGTGGCGCGCGGTTTGGCGGGGACTCGCGTGAGCGCGATCGCGAAGAGGATCGCGAACACGACGACTTGCAGCACGTCGTTCGTGCTCGCCGCTTCCACGACGCTCTGCGGCACCATGTGCACCAGCACGGCGCCCAGCGACACGTGATGCGCCGCCAGCTCGGTCCCCGGCGCCGCGGCTGCCTCGCTCAGCGATACGCCCGTGCCGGGATGCGCCAGATTCCCGGCAAGCAGCCCCACCACGAGCGCCAGGGTCGTCACGGCTTCGAAATAGATGACCGCCCGGAGCGCCAGCCGCCCCACGGACTTGATGTCGCCACCATGCCCCGCCACGCCGACGACGAGGGTGCTGAATACCAGCGGCACGACGAGTGACTTGATCAGCCGCAGAAAAATCGCGGACAGCGGCTCGAGCGTGACCGCCGTCACCGGGAACAGCCAGCCCATCGCCGTCCCCACGACCATGGAGACGACGATCCACTCGGTGAGGGTGGGCCAGCGTTTGAAACGAGCGGGCATGAGAACCGATCAGGTCAGGAATGGCATCGCGGGTGTTGCCATCCGGCGATGTGGTGACCGAACTTCAGGGGCACGATGATACGCCCTGTGGTGCCACCGGTCGAGTGACTCTCCGCCGAGCGACATGCCTGACCCCCTAGCCAGCCCCGCCCCGATATCTCCGCCAGAGCCGCCGCCAGGTCTTATCACGCGGTTGATCTCCGGCCGCGACGGCCTCCGCGCACCCTGGAGCGTGGTCCTTTTCGTAATCGTTTTCTTCGTCACGTCGGTGATTGTGCTCGTGGTTGTAAACTTCGTTCTCGTGAAGGTGTTCCATAGCCCGACGGACACCCGCGTACACCAGCGCGCGGTCTCGCCACGTTTCATTGCCCTCGGCAGCTACCCGTTCGTTGTCGGCGTGCTGGTCGGAACGATTGTGATGGCTCGGTCCGAACGGCGCTCGCCATGGAGCTACGGACTCGCCGGACGTCACGCACCCGGATTGTTCGCCGCTGGCGCGGGCTGGGGTTTCCTGGCTCTCTCCGCGTTGATCGGCCTGCTCGCGATCACCGGCCACATCACGGTCGGAGGTTCCACCAATCCGCCCCGTATCGCGCTGCAATTCGCAGCCAAATGGGCGGTCGCCTTTCTCGGAGTCGGACTGTTCGAGGAAACGTGCGCTCGGGGATATCTGCAGGCCCGCCTGTCGCGGGCCATGGGCTTCTGGCCCGCTGCTGTGCTGCTCTCGATCCTCTTCGGTGCCGGACACGTTTTCAACACAGGAGAGACGGCGACCGGCCTCATAGGCGCAGGCACCGTCGGTCTCGTGTTCTGCTACAGCCTGTGGCGGTCTGGCTCACTGTGGTGGGCGATCGGCTTCCACGCCGCATGGGACTGGGCACAATCGTATTTCTACGGCACAAACGACAGCGGGATGGGTTCCGCCGGCGCGCTGCTCGCATCCCATCCCGCGGGAGCGGACTGGCTGAGCGGCGGCACGGTCGGCCCCGAAGGCAGTGCTCTGGTGTTCGTCGTTCTCATCGCGGTGGTGCTCGTGATCCGCTGGACGCTCACGCCGCCACCTGCCCTCATCACGGGCGCCGTTGCGCCCGGCTCGCGAGTCTCTGAATGACTGCTTTGACTTCGACTGCACGCCGCGGCGTGGGTTCGGCCGCCGTGATCCTTCTCGCCGGATGCGCAAGCCACGGCCCCACGCCGCCTGCGCCTGCCGCCATGCCATCCGGCAACTCCACGCTCGCAACGCCCGCCGAGCGATCCGGCTACACGAAGACCACGCCGTACGACAGCGTGGTCGCGTATCTCCATCGCCTTTCACAGCGGGCGACCGCAGACTCCGCCGCCGGACGCCGGCCGCACGCGATGTTCGTCGAAAACACGGCGGGCACCACGAGCGAAGGCCGCCCGCTCCCCTATGCCATCCTCGCACGCCCTATGGTCCACTCGGCGCGCGAAGCACACGAGAGCGGCAGGCCGATCGTCTACGTCGAAGCCAACATCCACGCCGGTGAGGTCGAGGGCAAGGAAGCCATGCTCGCCCTCATGCGTGACCTGGGCGTGCTCGCCAGCCCCAACGCACCGAGTGTCCTCGACTCGATCGTGCTCATCGTCGAGCCGATCTACAACGCCGACGGCAACGACCACTTCGCACCACAGTCGGTCAACCGCACGGAACAGAACGGACCGGAGATCGTCGGCGAGCGCGCCAATGGCCAGCACCTCGATCTCAATCGCGATTTCATCAAGGCCGAAGCACCCGAGACTCGCATGACGCTCGGCATGTTCCGCGATTGGGATCCCGATGTGTTCGTGGATCTGCACACGACGGACGGCAGTTTCCACGGATACGCCCTCACCTACGCGCCACCGCTCGATCCGGCCGCGATGTTCACCGGCCCCTACACACGCGATTCGCTCCTGCCCATGCTCCGCCAGCGGATGCACGACCGTGACCACTTCGAGGTATTCGACTACGGCAACTTCGAGCCGGAGCGCACGCCGGGCATCGACACGGCTCGCCACACCTGGCGCACGTATGACGCTCGCCCCCGATTCGGCACCAACTACGTGGGTCTCCGAAACCGCGTCGCGATTCTGAGCGAAGCCTATTCGCACGACCCGTTCGAGCGCCGGGTCGCCTCGACGTACGCGTTCGTGCGCGAGATCCTGTCGCTCATCGCCGAACGCCGCTCACAGATTCTCCGTCTCAACGCCAGCGCCGATAGCACAGTCGCCGATTGGGCATCGCACCCCGGACAGGGCGCGGCGGTGCCGATCAGGTCAGCGTTCGCACCCGAACGCGCGATCGAACCGGTCCTGACGGAGGATCTCGACCGCGTGGCCGGGCCGGGGGGCGACACGACGCTCACACAACCCGGCGTCCCGCGCGGCCTGCGACGGTCGGGCCGTATCCACCCCGTCCCAATGGCAGTCGTCGACCGCTTTACCCCGACGCTCACCGATCGCCTGCCTCTCGCTTACGCTGTCCCCGCCGGCGATACGGCGATTCTCCGGCTCCTGCGATTGCACGGCATCCAGATGCGGCAGTTGGCGTCCGACACCGCCCTGGGCTCCGCCGAGCAGTTCCACATCGACTCGGTCACACTCGACCCGACGCTGTTCCAGGGCCACCACCAGGCAACGGTCGCCGGACGATGGCTACGATCCACGTCCGCCGGCCCGGTCCCGGCAGGCACATGGCTCGTCCCCGCCAACCAGCCCCTCGGCGTGCTCGCCATGTACCTCCTCGACCCCCGCAGCGACGACGGCATCGCGACCTGGAACTTCCTGAATCCGGAGCTGGTGCCCGGCCGCGTGTATTCAGTGGTCCGCCTGACCCCACCCCGGTAGGTCGCCTGCCCCGGTCCCCCGGGGCCCTGTTGGCGATATCACAATTATGATCACGGCGGCGCCGGACCCTGCGGGCGCCGCTCTCTCCCCGCAGGCGCCAGGGTGATTTGATCCCCCTCAACCGTCCCGCAAATCTCCAATCTCCAGTCCCAATCCCCAGTCCCCAATCCCCAATCACCAGCCCCCAATCCCCAATCCCTCCCTGCCCAACCCCCTCGGCACCCATTCTGCCGTTTACACTCGGCCCCACCCCCTGTGATATTCCGTGACACCATGCAAACCGCGGATCCGGCGGCGCGAGCCGACGACGGCGGGCACTTCCATGTGCCCGGACTCCTGGTATGACCGACACCAAGGGCGGCGACGACGCACGCGGCCGCCACCGGGTCGTCGTTACCGGCATGGGCGCCATCACACCCCTCGGGCTCACGGTCCCGGCCTTCTGGGAGGCCATGCTGGCCGGCAAAAGCGGCGCCGCCACGATCACCGCGTTCGATGCCTCGGCTTTCACGACGCACTTCGCCTGTGAGATCAAAGGCTTCGACCCGCTGATCTTCATGGATCGCAAACAGGCTCAGCGTATCGACCGCTTCGCCCAGTTCTCTCTCGCCGCGGCCACCGAAGCCATGGCCGACGCCGGAATCACCACCGAATCCATGTCCTCGCTCGCGCGCGAACGCGCCGGCGTGGTGTTCGGAAGCGGGATCGGCGGCCTCCAGACGTTCCAGGAACAGACGCAGGCGTACCTGAAAGGCGGCCCGCGCCGGCTGTCCCCGTTCTTCATCCCGATGATGATCCCCGACATGGCCAGTGGCGTGATCGCGATCCGCTACGGATTCCGCGGTCCGAACCACTGCGTCGTCAGCGCCTGCGCGACGGGCAATCACAACATCGGCGACGCGACGACGCTCATCCGCTACGGCGATGCCGATCTCATGCTCTGCGGCGGCGCCGAAGCCGCGATCTGTGAGCTCGGTCTCGGTGGATTCGCGTCCATGCACGCCCTCTCCACCCGCAACGACGATCCCGCCACCGCCTCGCGCCCGTTCGACAAGACGCGCGATGGCTTCGTGATGGGCGACGGCGCCGGCGCTCTGGTCCTCGAGTCGCTCAGCCACGCGCGCAAACGCGGCGCGCGCATCTACGCGGAAGTCGTCGGCGTCGGCGCCTCCGCCGATGCACACCACGTTACCGCGCCCCACCCCGAAGGACTCGGCGCCCGCCTCGCCATGGAGCGCGTCATGGCCGAAGGCGGTCTGACGATTGACGATGTCGATGCGATCAACATGCACGCGACCGCCACCCCGCTCGGCGACGTCGCCGAAAGCCGTGCCGTGCAAACCGTCTTCGGCACCCGCGCACGCAAGATCACGTGCACGTCCACGAAAAGCATGACGGGCCACATGCTGGGCGCCGCGGGCGCCGCCGAAGCCATCGCGTCCGTGCTCTCCATCGTCCACGGCGTCGTCCCGCCGACGATCAACGTCACCGAGCTCGATCCCGACTGCGATCTCTGCTACGCGATCGGCAAACCCGTCACGCGCGATGTCCGCGTCGCCCTCAGCAACGCATTCGGCTTCGGCGGCCACAACACCTCGGCAGCCTTCAAAGCCTTCGAAGACTAGGCAACGCCTGCAGTACGTCGGTCGCACGCGTTAGTTGTGGCCGCACAAAAAGCGAAATCGCCCTCCGCTACCAGCGACACGCGGTGTCGCCGCAGGCCTTTAGGTGCCCATTTTGTCCTTGGTAGGCGCAGAGCGCGACCGGCCCATCGATGCCGCGGCATCACAAAGGCCATCTCGTCGTGGCCAGCGCGCACCCGGCTTAGCGACTACGCTCGCGCACCCGAGCCAACGCGCAACTCGTCTAGATAGCCCTCGAGGCGCCGAATACCGATCGACCAACGCAACGGACTTTCGAGGAACCGGAAATCTCGATAGACAACGGTCCATCCGTGCACTTGCCTGATGTCTTCCGTGGGCGCGGCATTCTCAAACGGACTCCGTTCACCTTTGCACGCGAAAAAGGTTCGGTACCAGAACCGGGTGCTCCTGTATTCGTACCTGCCGCCTACGCAGTCGAAGATGAACACCGGCACTCCGCCTTGCTCGCCCTCAATAACATTCCAGACCTGCCTGATTGGGGCAATCGGCCATCCATCCAACGAAAATGGAATGTGCAGAGGGGCAGTGACCCTGGGTAGAAAGAACAGCCACCGCGTTTTTTGCGAAGCAGGACCGACGTAATGCAAGCCTCGCCTGGCAGCCAATGCGCGCATGCCACGGGAGCGGTATGTCGCGCTAAGCCTCAGAACGCCAAGAGCTGCCGCCAGAATGGCGACCACTAGGATGTCTCTGAGCAATGGCACGGTGGTTATTCTGATTCGCGGGACCGCTTCGAGCCAGCCCATTCGGCAACGCCCGCGCCCCTGTAGGTGTCGAATTCGCATGCCGTTCGCCCCGCGACGGCGCGACCAGCCCCGGCAATTACCCGACTCCAACACATTTCGCGCGCCAATCGCTGCG
>JANWIF010000018.1 GCA_025450035.1 Gemmatimonadaceae bacterium | reverse complement strand
GGCGATCTGGTTCGCGTGACCGTGTGGCGCAACGCCGAGATGAGTGGTGATTTCGCCGTCGGCATCAACGGGGCGTTGCTGCACCCCCTGTATCAAGTGGTGCCCATAAGCGGCGTGCCGATGCAAGAAGTCGAGAACCGGCTGCGGACGTTTCTCAAAAAGTACGAGTCCGATCCGCAGATCGTGGTCATTCCGCTGCTCCACATCACCGTTGCCGGCGAGGTCTCCAAGCCGAGCCTGTATAACCTGCCGCGCGAGACCAGCATCGGCGAGGCACTTGCCCTGGCGGGCGGCCCGACTCAGGACGGGAACATTGGGAAGATCCTGCTGTTTCGTTCGAATCGTGAATACAAAATCGACCTGCGGAATCCGCTGAACCCGTGGGCGACGCAACCGATCCAGTCCGGCGATCAGATCATCGTGAGCCGCAAATCGTCGTTCTTTCGAAATGTCTTCCTCCCATTGATCTCGCTCACCGGAACGGCGGTCTCGATCGCCACCTTGATTCGAACTAAATAGCGTTAGGCATCGGTCGCATCGCCTCGCGCGCGTCACGCGTTGTGCGGGTTGAGTCGCGTGTTCTGCTGAGTGCGTGCGCGGCGGCGCTCGGTACACAACCGCCCAGCCAGCTGGCGACGCTGGCCGTCGGGGTGTCGGATTGGGACTGGGTGCTGGCGCAAGCTTGGCGGCACGGTATAACGCCTCTCGTTGCCCGGCAGCTCGCCCGTCCCGCCGTCGCGTCGTTCGTTCCCCCCATCATCCTCCAGAAGTTGCGCGCGCAGTTCGACGAGAACGCGCTGCGCAACTTGATGCTCGCGCGCCAACTCATCGAAGCCGTCGGCGCGCTCGAGTCGGCGGGAATCCCCGCAATTCCCATCAAAGGTCCCGTGCTTGCGGTGTCGGCATATGGGGACCTGTCGTTGCGCCAGTTCGGCGACTTGGACGTTGTCGTCGCGAGGCGCGACTTTGCGCGCGCGCGCGCCGCCCTCGCGACACACGGGTTCGAGCCGGCGATGTCGCTCGCTCCAGGACCTGACGCCGCATTCCTGGGCGCCGACTACCATATACCACTCGTCAGCCAACACGCGGGCGTATCGCTCGAGCTGCACTGGGCGTTGGCGCGCGCCGGCTGGGGCGCGCTGCGCGACGAACGCTGGCCATGGCGACATGCCCGGCACGTGCGCCTGCTGGGACGCGATGTGACCGCTCTGAGTGCCGAGCCCCTGCTCGTGTACCTGTGCGCCCACGCATCCAAACATTTGTGGGCGAACATTCGCTGGGTGTGCGACGTGACGGCAGTTGTGCACAGCGAGCCACAACTCGACTGGGATGTCGCCGCTTCTCTCGCTCGACGCACAGGCGCCGACCGGATGCTTGCGTTAGGCTTGGAACTCGCGCGCGGTTTGCTCGGACTGGCTGCGGACACCGGGCTGGCTCCCGCCGACGGCTCCGTACGCGTACTGGCCAGGGCCGTGTGCGAGGGACTGTGGATCGACAAACGTCGGTCCATTCGCGACGTCGTGGCGTTTCAATGCCGCGTGCGCAGCCGGCCCACCGACGTCATCGCCTACTGCCTGAACCTCGCCACCGCACCACAACCGACCGACCTCGACGCCGTTGTCCTGCCGCGCGGACTGAGAGCGCTGTACTACCTCCTGCGTCCCATCCGGCTTGCGCGCAAGTACGCGCGCCCGTAACACCCGCGCCCTAAGGGCGCCACCTCCAAAAAAGGCCGAGGCCGCATGAGTCGCCGTCCATGTAGGCAGTGCGGGAATATGTTGTTCGTACGCATCAGGTGTCGGTCACTACCAGCATTCCCCCCGCCGACCCCTCGTGCGCAAGCCCCGTAGCGAGCACTGGAGTTGAGGCACGCTACGCCATGTAACATCATGGGATGCAATACTTTAGTGGCGTTGACCTGTGACGCTGTCACAGCTGTCACGTTAGCCTTCACCAATCTTGCCCTGGAAAGCCGCCAGAGACATCGTTCTTGGCTGTATTTCGGATGCACGCGATGCTGTCGAGGGTATCGCGGGGCGTGTGGCTGTAACAATACGTAGCATGGAGTAGCGCATGTCGGCCTCGTTCAGGAAGTCGTTGGGTGCGGATCATGGACCCGAAGGGTGCGTGATTATTGGCGAGGTCGCGCAGGCGCATGACGGCAGCTTGGGGACTGCGCACGCGTTCATCGACGCAATCGCCAACTCCGGGGCCGATGCGGTGAAATTCCAGACGCACATTGCCCGCGCGGAGAGCACGCCAGCCGAACCATGGCGTGTACGGTTTAGTCCCCAGGACGTGTCGCGCTACGAGTACTGGAAGCGCATGGAGTTCAGCGAGGAGCAGTGGCGCGGCTTACGCGTGCATGCAGAGGAACGCGGACTGCTCTTCCTCAGCTCGCCCTTCTCGGTGGAGGCGGTGGATCTGCTCGAGCGCGTGGGAGTGCGCGCGTGGAAGGTGGCCTCGGGCGAGATCGGCAATCCGGTGCTGTTCGATCGCATCGCCGCCACTAGCCGTCCGGTGATCGTCTCGACCGGCATGAGCCCGTTAGGCGAAGTGGACCAGGCGGTGGAGCGCATACGTGCTCGGGGACTGCCGCTGGCGGTGCTGCAATGCACGTCGGCGTACCCGTGCCCGCCGGAAAAAGTGGGGATCACCCTCATCCCGTTCTTTCGCGAGCGATATGGGTGCGCGGTGGGACTGTCGGACCATTCGGGAACTATCTACCCAGGGCTCGCCGCTGCGGTGCTGGGCGCCGACATCGTTGAGGTGCACGTGACACTGAGCCGCGAGGCATTCGGACCGGATGTGCCGGCATCGTTGACCACGACAGAACTGCGCCAGCTCGTGGATGGAGTGCGCTTCACCGAACACATGATGCACACGGCGCCGGACAAAGATGCGCTGGCTCGCGACACGGCACCGTTGCGCGACCTGTTCACCAAGAGCGTCGTGGCCCTCGTGGATCTCCCTGCCGGCACCACGCTGCGCGCGGAACATCTCGCGGCCAAAAAGCCCGGCAACGGAATCCCCGCGTCGCGTCTCGCGGCGCTCGTGGGCGCGCGGCTGGCACGTGACGTTCGCGCCGACCAACTCCTGGCCGACGCCGATCTCCTCACTGGAACGGGATCCTGATGCGCAAGGTCTGCGTCGTTGTCACCGCACGGCCAAGCTACAGCCGGATCAAGACCGCGCTCCGTGCAATCCAAGCGCATGCCGACCTCGAGCTGCAACTCGTCGTGGCCGCGTCGGCCCTGCTCGATCGCTACGGCACCGCCGTCCAGTACATCGAGCAGGATGGGTTCGATATTTCCGCCCGCGTGCACATGGTCCTCGAAGGCGGCAACCTGGCGGCGATGGCGAAGACCACCGGGATCGGTCTACTCGAACTGTCCACGGTGTTCGACAATCTACGGCCCGACGTCGTGGTCACGGTCGCCGACCGCTTCGAGACGATGGCGACCGCAATTGCGGCGTCGTACATGAATGTGCCGGTCGCGCACGTACAGGGTGGCGAAGTCACGGGGTCGATCGATGAAAAGGTGCGCCACGCGGTCACGAAGCTGGCCGACCTGCACCTGGTCTCCACGCAGCGGGCGGCGGAGCGCGTGATCCGGATGGGCGAGATGCCGGCGGCCGTGCATGTGACGGGATGCCCTTCCATCGATCTCGCGGCCGAAGTCCTGTGCTCACCAGCGCTCGACTTCGATCCGTTCCAGCGGTACGGCGGCGTGGGCGACGTGGTGGATCTGGCCGGCGGCTATCTGGTCGTGATGCAACACCCGGTGACCACGGAGCATGAGCTCGCGCGCCGACAGGTCGAAGAAACACTGCACGCCGCGCGTAGCCTGGAGCTGCCGGTCCTCTGGTTCTGGCCTAACGTGGACGCCGGCACGGATGGAACGTCGAACGGCATTCGTGCCTTCCGCGAACGGGAGCGTCCGGCGGGGTTCCACTTCTTCAAGAACATGGCGCCCAGCGATTTCTTGCGGCTGCTCTATAACTCCGCGTGCCTCGTGGGCAACTCGAGCGTCGGCATACGCGAATGTTCCTTCCTCGGCGTACCAGTGGTGAACATTGGAACGCGGCAGATGGGGCGCGACCGCGCGCACAACGTGATCGACACGGACTACGAACGAGACGAAATACGCCAGGCGATAGAGCGCCATCTCGGAAACGGCCACCTTGCCCAGGATGCGCTGTACGGCGACGGGCATGCGGGCACGCGGATCGCCAAGTTGCTGGCTGACGAGCCCCTGCATATTGAAAAGCGGCTGACGTACTGACATGAACCAGGCCATCGTTTCCCCGCCGTTCATCGCGACACAGTTGCGTGTTCTTGCCGTGATCCCGGCGCGCGGTGGATCGAAGGGAGTGCCGCGAAAAAACGCGCGCCTCCTCGGCGGCCGCCCACTGATTGAGTGGACGGTGGCCGCCGCGCTCGGTGCACGCACGCTGTCTCGCGTCATCATCACCACGGACGACGAAGAGATCGCTGCGCTCGGCCGGGCCGCGGGCGCCGAGGTGCCGTTTCTTCGTCCAGCCGCGTTGGCGCGCGATGACACGCCCATGCTCCCGGTTATTCAGCATGCGGTGGGATGGACGGAGGAACGCGGCGAAGTGGTGGACGCCGTGTGCATCTTGCAGCCCACGAACCCGCTCCGTCGGCCGTCGGATATCGATGATTGCGTCGACCTGCTCGTTCGGAATGGAGCCGACAGCGTGATGAGCGTGCTGCCTGTCCCGCACGAGTACAACCCGCATTGGGTATATGAGGAGGCGGAGGATGGGGGATTGCGGCTGGCCACCGGGGAGCGGACCCCGGTAACGCGCCGTCAGGAACTGCCACGCGCATGGCACCGCGAGGGCGCGGTGTACGTGATGCGTCGTGACGTCGTGATGCGCGATGGCACACTCTACGGCGCGCACATCGTCGGATACCCGATGGATCCCTCACGTCACGTGAACATCGACGACGTCGATGATTGGGCGCGCGCAGAGCAGCTGATCGCCGAGCTCCGTCCGGCTGGGGTGCGCTGACATGTGCGGCATTGCCGGCATCGTGGGCGCGCGAGGAACCGAGACACGCGCGATGGCTGAGCGGATGATCGCCGTCCAACGCCACCGCGGCCCCGATGCTACGGGCATCCAGGTGGATGCGGTGGGGGGCGCAGTTCTCGCGCACGCCCGGCTCAGTATTCTAGACCTGTCGACGGCCGGCGCGCAGCCCATGGCAAGTGCCGACGGCCGCTATCACATCGTGTTCAACGGCGAGATCTACAACTACGTCGAGTTGCGTGCTGCGCTGCGCGATCACGCGTTTCGATCGCGGGGTGATACCGAAGTGCTGCTCGCTGCATACGCGCACTGGGGACCGGCGTGCTTGGACCGCTTGGTTGGGATGTTCTCGTTTGCCATCTGGGACGCGCGCGACCGCACCTTGTTCGCTGCGCGAGACCGGTTCGGAGTGAAGCCGTTCGTGTATCACCGTGCGCGAGATGGTGCGCTTGCGTTCGCCAGCGAGATCAAGGCGCTGTGGGCGGCCGGCGTTGCGGCCGCGCCCAACGCCGCCGCATGGGCTACCTATCTCGCATACGGCATCTCCGACCAGGGCGCGGTGACGTTTTGGGAAGGCGTCGAGGCGCTGCCGGCAGGCCATCACCTCACGTGGCACGCCGGCGAAACGCGCATCGCGCGCTGGTATGACTTGGCCCAGCGGGTGGGCGATGTACTGGATGAGCGCGCCGAGCACACGGTGCGTGAGGAATATCGCGCGTTGCTCGAAGACAGTGTTCGACTGCGCTTCCGGTCCGACGTTCCCGTGGGCATCGCGCTCAGCGGCGGGGTGGATTCCTCCACGTTGCTCGGACTCGTCCAGGCCGTGCAAGGTGCGGACAGCGACGTGCAGGCCTTCACCTTCACCACCGGTCACCCGGGCTACGATGAGCTGCCGTGGGTGCGCGAAACGCTCGCCCAGACCCGGCATTCGTTGGTCGAGTGCCGGCTCACGGCGTCCGACGTTCCGGCGCTGGCCGAATCGGTGCAGCGCGTTGAAGACGAACCGTTCGGTGGTATCCCCACACTGGCGTACGCACGCCTGTTCGAGCAGGCGCGTGAACGCGGCGTGATCGTGCTCCTGGACGGACAGGGGCTGGACGAGCAGTGGGCCGGTTACGACTATTACGCCCGCGTGCTCGCTGGGAAAGAGGCTGGGGTGGTGCAGGGGAGTGTGGACCGCCCGGTGCGGCCCGAGTGCCTAACGCCATCGTTCCGCGCGCTGGCGCAGCCGCTCGACGCGCCGTCCCCCTTCGGCGATGCGCTACGCAATCTCCAGTATCGCGATGCGCAGTACACCAAGATTCCGCGCGCGCTGCGATTCAACGATCGCGCCTCGATGCGCGCGTCGGTGGAATTGCGCGAGCCGTTCCTCGACCATCGGTTGTTCGAGCTGGCGCTGCGCCAGCCCGCGAACCGCAAGATCGCGCACGGCGTCCACAAGCGCATGCTGCGCGAGATCGCGGCCGAACTCTTGCCGAAGGGAGTCGTGGAGGCCCCCAAGCGGCCCCTCCAAACCCCGCAGCGCGAATGGCTGCGTGGGCCGTTGCACGAGTGGGCTGAGTCGCGCATCGAGGAGGCGTTGACCGTGGCCGAAGGCGACTGGTTGGATGCGAGCGCCGTCCGCGCCGCGTGGCGCGCCTTCGCCGCTGGTGCCGGAGACAACAGCTTCTTCGTCTGGCAGTGGCTGAGCCTCGGCCTCATCGCTGCCGAGCCACACCCTCGTCCGACCCTGATCGCGGAGGCGGTATGACGCGCGCTGCGTCTTCAGCCGTCACCGAACCCGCCCTGCCGCCGTCCACCGGATTCTTCACTGCGTTAGGCATCGGCATCCGCGCAATGCGCAGGCGCCCGCTCCTGGCCACGGTGTTTCTCACCGTGACGGTTTTCCAGGGCATGCTCCAGGGCCTCCTCATCTGGGCGCTCAAGCGCGTACTCGAGTCCTTTGGCGCCGCGCACGGTGCGTCGGGGCGCGCGCTACTCGTCGGATCGGCGTTGATCCTTGGCATCTGGCTCTTTCGCTCGGCCAGCGCAGCGTTGGCCGAGATCGTGTCCGTGCACCTGTCCCACGGCGTCGAGATCGAGTCGATGCTGGCTGTACTCGCGAAATTGTTGTCGCTCTCCGTTCGCTTCTTCGACAAGAACAGCCGCGGCGATGTCGTGATGGCGTCGTACTACGACCTAAAAGGGATTCGGTCCGTGACGATGGAAGTAGGGCACATCGCGCTCTATGCGTCACAGATCGCGGGCCTTGCCGTCGCGGCTGCGTTCATGAGCCCCAAGCTCGCCGCCATCGGACTCATTGCCATCCCGATCGGCGCCATCCCGGCATACTGGCTGGGCAGCGAGATCACCGAAGACGCGCGCAGCGAACGCACAGCGGTGACGACGCTGTACGATAGCTTCATGCAAATCGCGGCCGGCATGCGCATCATCAAGGTGAATCGCAATCAGGGCCGTCTGTTGGACCGCGCCAAGCACATTGGCCACCAGCTCCAGGAATATCTGGTGCGCCAAGCCAAGAATCGTGGACTCTCACGTTTCCTGCTGGAAACCGTCGGCGGCCTCGGACTGATCTTGGTGCTCACCATCGGTGGCCGCGACGTGGCCAACGGCGTGCTGCCATGGCAGTCGCTGCTCGGCCTTCTCGTCGCGGTGATGGCGGTGTACTCACCCATGGTCGGCCTGCTCCAGTTGCATAGCACTATTCGCGCGGCCATTCCGAGCCTGGATCGTGTGAACCTGATTCTGGCCGAAGAGCCCGAAGTCGGCGACCGGCCTAACGCCCGGCCCCTCACGGAAGCGCCGAACACGATCGAGCTCCGGGACGTGTCGTTCGCCTATGACGGCCAGCGTACCCTTGAGGGAGTCTCGGGCACATTCTATCGCGGCGAGACGATAGGTATCGTCGGTCCGTCAGGGGCGGGAAAGTCGACGCTCATCTCGCTGCTCCTTCGGTTCTACGACCCCACGTCCGGCGCCATCCTGTTCGATGGCGTGGATCTACGCGACATCCGGCACGCGGACCTCATGGCGCTCAGCGCCATCGTGCTGCAGGAGCCCTTCATCTTCGCCGATACCGTGGCCAACAACATCCGGCTTGGCCGGCCCGACGCCTCGTTGGACGAAGTGATCGCCGCCGCACAAGCCGCGAACGTCCACGACGAGATCATGCAGATGCAGCTCGGGTACGACACGCTGCTCGGCGTTGGGCGGCTGTCCCGCGGCGTTTCCGGCGGACAGCGCCAGCGGATCTGTATCGCCAGCGCGCTACTCAAGAATGCACCGATGTTGTTCCTGGATGAGGCGACCAGCAGTCTCGACTCGATGTCCGAGAAGCTGGTTCAGGCAGCGATCGAGCGACTCATGCGCGGGCGGACGACGTTTGTCATTGCGCATCGGCTCAGCACCCTGCGCGATGCCGATCGCATTCTGGTTATCGACGATGGTGCACTCGTTGGGCTGGGTGCGCACGAAGAACTCATGTCACAGTGCGTCACGTATCGGCGGTTGTGGGAGCATCAGACGTCTGCACTCGCGGAGATGACTCGACCGCAGCGGGCCTCGTTAGCAGGGGTGATAGATGCCTGACCAACGCCTGCTCGATCCCGCCGCCTGCCTAGCGGTGATCCCGGCACGAGGAGGGTCGAAGCGTGTGCCCGGGAAGAACGTGCGCTCGCTCGCCGGCCGCCCGGCGATCGCCTATACCATCGACGCCGCGCTCGAGAGCGGCGTGTTCGGCCGCGTGGTCGTAAGCACGGATAGCGAATCGATTGCCGAAATCGCGCGGCGATGCGGCGCCGAGGTCCCATTCCTACGTCCACCCTCGTTAGCCGATGATCGCACACCCGTTTCGGCCGCGACGGTCGATGCGTTGGAGCGCGTGGATGCGAAGCATACCACCGCAGCGGTATGCCAACTCATGGCGAATTGTCCCCTGCGCACCTCGGACGACGTTCGCGCGAGCCACGCTGCCTTTGCCGCAGGCGACGCACCGTCACAACTGAGCGTGACCCGGTACGGTTGGCTCAACCCATGGTGGGCAATGCGCCTCGGGCCGCATCGTGAGCTCGAGCCTGTGTTCCCCGACCGCGCGCAACAGCGCAGCCAGGACTTGCCAGAGGTGTTTTGCATCACCGGTGCGATCTGGTGGGCCTCCGCCGACGTGCTGCGGCGCGAGCGCACGTACCACGTCGCCGGACGCAGCGGATGGGAGCTGCCCTGGCAACGCGCCGTGGACATCGACTCCGAGGACGATTGGCTGATGGCCGAAGTCCTTCTTGCCCGGGCACTCGACCCGGTTCGGGGGGACGATGGCTGAACGACTCGCGCTGTACACCACGGTATATCCTGCCGTCGAGCCGTATCTCGCGGAGTGGTACGCATCGGTGCGCGCACAGAGCGACGGTGGCTTCGACATCTGGGTTGGTGTCGATGCCATGACGCCGGAGCGCGTGATCGCGGCCATGGGTGCGCCCGCCGACGCGAACATCGAATGGGTCATTGCTCATCCGGGCGATTCGCCCGCGCGTATCCGCCACGACGCGCTGTCCGCGATCGCCGAGCGGTACGATGGCGTCGTTCTCGTGGATTCGGACGATGTACTGGAACCCGCTCGCGTAGCCGCGGCCCGCGAGGCGTTACGCCGGTACGATGTGTCGGCGTGCGCGCTCCGCATCATGGATGGCCAGGGCCGCGACACGGGCATCGTGTTCGCGACGCCTTGCGATACCGATCCGGCGACGCTGTTGCCGCGTTGGAATGTGTTCGGACTCTCGAATACCGCCTATCGATGCGGGATCCTGAAACAATGCCTTCCCATTCCCGACGACTGCGATCTCCCCGATTGGCTCTTGGCAACCCGGGCTTGGTGCGCCGGTGCGACGTTGGCGTTCGACCGGACGCCGCACATGCGATATCGCCAGTATGACGCAAATGTCGCCCGCGTCCTCACGCCGTTCTCGTCCTCTGATGTGCAACGGGCGACCGAGCGCGTGCTCTCGCACTACCGTGCAGTACTCGCCGATCTCGACCGCATTCCTGGGCCGCTCCGACGCCAGCTTGGGGCTGCGCGCGAGGATGCGCGCGCGTTTCATCGCGCGATTGTCGAATCGCCGAACTTGTTGTCTCGCTACGTCGATGCCCTCAATGCGCTCCCGCCCCGCTACATGTGGTGGTGGTGTGTCGCCAACCCCGAGTTGGAGGATGTGTGGAAAGTTTGAGCATTGCCGGCCGCCCGATCGGTGCCGGACATTCGTCGTACATCATCGCCGAGATCGGCGCCAATCATAATGGCGACATGGCGCTGTGCCGCCGGCTGATCGATGCCGCGGCCGACTGTGGCGCCGATGCAGTGAAGTTCCAGTCGTGGTCGAAGCGGTCACTCGTCTCGCAAGCCGAGTTCGCGCGCAACACGCGCTACGCCGCTGCGCAGAATGTGCCGACACTCGAGCAGGCGGTGGAGCGCTATCAGCTCACGCCCGCCCAACATCGTGAGATCGTCGACCACAGCGCCCGCCGCGGTATCACGTTCTTCTCGAGCTGCTTCTCCCGTGAGGAAGTGGACCTCCTGGAGTCGCTCAATGTCCCGGCGTACAAGATCGCGTCGATGGATGTGAACCACCTTCCGCTGCTCGAGTACGTGGCCAAAACCGGCCGCCCGATCATTCTCTCGGCAGGGATGGCGACGTTAGGCGAAGTGGAGCGCGCGTTGTCGGTGCTCCGGCAGAACGGCAGCGGGCCGGTCGCGCTCTTGCACTGCGTCTCGATTTATCCGTGTCCGCCGGAGTTGGTCAATTTGCGCCAACTCGAAACCTGGCGCCGCGCGTTCGACGTCCCGGTGGGCTACAGCGATCACACGCTCGGCACGGCCGTCCCGCTCGCCGCCATCGCACTGGGCGCTTGCATCATCGAGAAGCACTTCACCGTCGACAAGACGCTCGACGGATGGGATCTTGGCATCTCCGCCGACCCCGCCGAGCTGCTGGCGCTCGTGCGCGGCGGCCGGGACGTCTTCGCGGCGCTCGGCACGAGCGCGCGGCGCGTTGGCGCCGAGGAGATGGGGAAGCGCGCAGCATTTCGCCGGCGCATGGTCGCCACGCGCGCGCTGCGGAAAGGCGAACACCTCACCGTCGCCGATGTCGACTTCAAACGCCCGGGCACCGGCATACAACCCGACGAGCTTGCATATGTCGTCGGCCGACCGCTCACCCGCGACGTCGCCTGCGAGGAGGAGCTCGAATGGTCGGACCTCGCGTGAACGACTAGGCCGCTCGATGCGCATCGTTCTGTTCGGCGACGGCCGGTGGGCCGCCGACACGCTGCAACGACTTTCATCCGACGGTCACGACGTGGCCGCCGTTGTCGTGCGCGCCCGCGCGTCCGACTCGTTGCTCGAAAACGCCGCGACGGCGATGCGCATCCCAGTCCAACGACCGGCTGGTGTCAACGCGCCGGCATTCGTCACCAGCCTCGCCGCCCTCGCCCCCGATCTCGGCGTGTCGGTGTCGTACGATCAGATCCTGCGGCGCGCCGTGCTCGACGTTCCGCGTTACGGGATGATGAACCTGCACGCAGGGAAACTGCCGCAGTATCGCGGACGAAACGTCATCAACTGGGCGATCATCAACGGCGAGGAAGAGATTGGTCTTACGGCGCACGTCGTGGATGAGGGCATCGACACTGGCCCCATTCTGAAACAGATCACCCTGCCTATCAGCTGGGCCGATGGCTACGGCGACGTTCTCGCGCATGTGGTTGCCGCGCTTCCAGGGTTGGCCGCCGACACGGTGCGGGAGATCGCCGCCGGTACGGCCACCCCGGTGCCGCAACGCGCCCAAGATGGGACGTACTTCGCCGGCCGCGGAAATGGCGACGAATGGCTCGACTGGTCGGCGAGCAGCCGCAGTCTGTACAACAAGGTCAGGGCGATCAGCAGGCCCGGCCCAGGCGCGCTAACGTTGCTGGATGGTCATAGAATCGTTGTGTGGCGCGCGCGCTACGATCCCTCGTGGCCGTGCTACATCGCAACCCCCGGTCAGGTGGTGGGCCGCGTGGTGGGAGACGAGGGCGGTGCTCTGGTCAAGACCGGCGACTCAACCCTTCTGGTGCAGGAGGTGCAGATCACTGGCGCGCCCAGCACACCGCCACGATGGCGCATCGGAACGCGCCTGGGTAACGATCTCGGCACCGCGCTGCTGACGGCGTTGGATCGAGTGGCCACGCTGGAGCGACGGCTGCTCAAGGAGGAACTCGCATGATCCCCGCACCGCTACGCACTGCGGAGCGTTTTGAGAGTGTCGTGATCTCGCCCGAGGCGACGATTGCCGATGCGCTGCGCCAGTTAGAGCGCGCGGGCACCGGCGCACTGCTGTTGTGCGAACCCGACCGCACCTTTGTAGGTCTGCTCACCGACGGAGACGTACGTCGCGCGATTCTGGCGTCGATTCCCTTCAGTCGCCCCTGTCGCAGCATCGCGAAAATGAATCCCGTCGTCGCGCCGGTGGGCATCGACCGCGTCGATGCGCTGCGCCTGCTGGACCACGCGCGCGAGTTTGTGCTCGATCAGCTGCCTATCGTGGACGACGAGGGACGGGCGGTAGGCCTGCTGCTCCGCAGCGACGTAATCAAGGTCGACGACATCGAGCTCTCGGCCGTGATCATGGCCGGCGGGTTCGGCAAGCGCCTGCTTCCACTCACCGAGCACACGCCCAAGCCCATGCTGCCCATCGGCGACCGTCCGCTGCTGGAGCACACCATCGGCCGACTGCGCGATGCCGGGATCCGTCGCGTCGCCATCAGCACGCACCATCTGGCCGATCGGATCACCGATCATTTCGGCGATGGCAACGCCTTTGGTGTGGATCTCGAGTACATGTCCGAGGATCATCCGTTAGGCACCGCCGGCGCGCTTCGACTGATGGGCGACGTGCAGGAGCCGGTGCTCGTGATCAACGGCGACATCCTAACCGGCCTCCGCTTCCAGGACATGGCGGCGCACCACCGCGCGCACCGTGCCGACATTACGGTTGGCCTGCGCCAGTGCGAGCTCGAGATCCCGTACGGGGTCATCGAGACCGATGGCGATTGCGTGCGCGCGGTGCGCGAGAAGCCGAAGCAGACGTTTCTCATCAACGCAGGCATCTATCTCATCGAGCCGCACGTGTATCGGCTCATCCCGGAGGGCGAACGGTTCGACATGACGGATCTCATCCAGCGCCTCATCGATAACGGTCGCCGCGTGGTCGGCTTCCCGATCGTGGAGTATTGGCTCGACATCGGTCGACCGGCCGATTACGAGCAGGCGCAGCTCGATGTGAAATTAGCGGGATTGGAACGATGAAAATCTTGGTGACGGGCGGCGCGGGATACATCGGCTCCGTACTCTCGCCCTTGCTCTTGGACGCCGGACACCGCGTACGCGTGTTGGATGTGCTGCTGCACGGCGGGTTGCCCCTCCTCGGCGTGTGGGCAAATCCCGACTTCGAGTTTCGCCGCGGCGATGTTCGCGATCACGACAGTGTACATGAAGCCGTGCGCGGGATGGACGCGGTTGTGCACCTAGCCGCGATTGTCGGCGATCCCGCGTGTGCGCGCACACCGGACGTCGCACGCGCCGTGAACCGCGACGCATCGC
This sequence comes from Gemmatimonadaceae bacterium, assembly GCA_025450035.1. Classification (GTDB taxonomy): domain Bacteria; phylum Gemmatimonadota; class Gemmatimonadetes; order Gemmatimonadales; family Gemmatimonadaceae; genus JADGGM01. Next base: position 29,410 of record JANWIF010000018.1, on the reverse strand, counting down.
TCGCCGTTATGGATGCCTGTCGCAAGGCGGGGGTGAAGCGATTCGTGTTTGCCTCCACCTGCAGCAACTATGGTAAAATGGCCGACCCATCGCAGTTGGCGGACGAGTGCTCCGAGCTGCGACCGGTGTCTCTCTATGCCGAAACGAAAGTCGCCGTCGAGCAGGCCGCACTCGGCGCGCCAGCCGACGACCCCCTGTCCGCGACGATGCTTCGCTTCGCCACCGTGTTCGGTGTGTCGCCGCGCATGCGTTTCGATCTGACCGTGAACGAATTCACCGTCGACATGCTGCGCAAGGAAAAGCTGGTAGTGTTCGGTGAACAGTTCTGGCGGCCGTACGTGCACGTGTACGACGCGGCGCGCGCGGTTCGCATGGTCCTCGAAGCGCCTGAGGCGCAGGTCCGGCGGCAAGTGTTCAACGTAGGCTCCACGAGTCAGAACTATCAGAAACAGCAGCTCGTGGATCTCATTCGCCCGTTTGCCCCCAACGCCGTGGTCGAATACGTCCACAAGCAAGAAGATCCGCGCGACTACCGCGTGTCCTTCGCCAAGATTCACGACACGCTGCACTACGACACCACACACAGCGTGAGCGACGGCATTCGCGAAGTGGCCGAGTTGGTGGGCGCCGGCGTCGTGGAAGACTTCGATGCACCGAGGTATCGCAATTGACGGCACCAGAAGCCATCGCCCCGGGCGCGCCGGCTCCTGCTGGCGGCATCCCGCTTTGCGTTCCCGAGATTCGTGGCAACGAGTGGCGCTACGTGCAGGAATGCCTGGACACGGGTTGGGTATCATCGGTAGGCGCCTACGTCGACCGCTTCGAGCGAATTGTCGCCGACGCCGTGGGGGCGCGCTACGCGGTCGCTACTGTGAATGGCACGAGCGCGCTGCACATCGCGCTGATGCTAGCCGGTGTCGACCGAGACGACGAAGTGCCGATGTCCACGCTCACGTTCATAGCCCCCGCCAACGCAATTCGCTACGTGGGAGCATGGCCGGTGTTTATCGATGCCGATCCGGAGTTCTGGCAGATGGACCCCTCGCGCCTGGCGGACTTTCTCGACCGCGGATGCGAGCGTCGGAACGGCGCACTCGTGAATCGGACGACCGGCCGTCGAGTACGCGCGATCATGCCGGTGCACGTGCTTGGCCATCCGGTGGATATGGACTCGGTGCTCGAGCTGGCGCGCCGACATGCCTTGCCGGTGATCGAGGATGCCACCGAGAGTTTGGGCGCCCGTTATCACGATCGGGCGGTGGGACACCTTGGCGATGTCGCGTGCTTCAGCTTCAACGGCAACAAGCTGATCACGACCGGCGGCGGCGGCATGCTCGTGACCGACAACGAGGAGTTCGCGCGCCGCGCGCGGTACCTCACGACCCAGGCCAAGGACGATCCCATCGAGTACGAACACCACGAGGTGGGCTACAACTACCGCCTCACCAACGTGCTCGCCGCCATGGGCGTGGCGCAGATGGAGCAGCTCGATGAATTCGTGGAGGCCAAGCGGCGCATCGCCGCCTGCTACGCCGATGCATTGCGCGATGTCCCGGGCATCACGACGATGAAAGAAGCACCGTGGGCAGACAGCGCGTTCTGGATGTATACGGTGCTGGTGGACGAGGCGCAGTTCGGCATGGACTCGCGCGCGTTGCTGCGCGCGTTAGGCGGGCACGGCATCCAATCGAGGCCGCTGTGGCAGCCGATGCACCGCTCACCCGCGCACGCCGGCTCGCCGCCGGCGCACTGCCCGGTGGCCGACGGGCTCAATCGCGATGCCTTGAGCCTCCCCTGCTCGGTGGGACTCCGCGAGTCGGAACAGCAAGTAGTCATCGCCCGTATTCGTGCGCTCGCTGCGCGCTGAGATCATGCACGCAGACGCTGCACGCTTCACTCGCGCCGATCTGTCGGCGGGCCTGCGCCGCGCCGGGCTCGAAACCGGCGATCTCGTCTTCGTGCACGCCGCGCTTGGCGCACTCGGGTGTCCAGACGGATGCGGTGGTGGGGATGAAGCAAATGCGATGATTCACTCCGCCATTCGCGATACGGTTGGCGACAGCGGTACGATTCTCGTTCCGACATACACCTTTTCGTTTTGTCGCGGCGAGCTGTTCGATGTTGTGGCGACTCCCACGAGCGGCGGACCATGGAGTCCGTCGCGGGATTTCCTCGAATACTTTCGCCAGCGCCCTGGAGTGCTGCGCTCGGCGGACCCCATCCACTCCGTGGCCGCCGAGGGGCCGCGGGCACGCGAACTCCTCACCGATCTGCCGCATACGTGTTTCGGTGCCGGGAGCGTGCACGATCGGTTGAGACGCGCCGGTGGGAAAATTTGCATGCTTGGCCTGGGACTCGACGAGGCCACGTTCCGGCACCATGCCGAAGAGAGCGTTGGCGTGCCGTACCGATTCCAGAAGTTGTTCACGGGCACCGTTCGCGAGGGCGGAGTATCGCGCAACGAAGGATGGCTGTACTACGTACGCATACTCGCAAACAACGCCTTTCCAGACGGACGCCGGTTGGAGCAGGATGCGCGTGCTGCGGGAGTCTGTCGTGCTGCGCCAGTGGGCGCCGGGGAAGTGCTGGTAGCGGACGCGAGGACGTACTTCGATCTCACCGTGGAAGCCGTGCGGCGCGATCCATGGTATACCGCGCTTGGCCCAGCCGGCGATCCCGTGGCGCTCGAGCGAGCCAGGGTGTGCGCTCCCGCGTACGACGTACGATTGCCGCCTAACGCGACGCCCGACGAGATGGTCGCACGCTTATGGCGTTTGCCGCGCGACATTGTCTCCTCGGGCTACGATGCCGCGCTGCGGGCGCTGGCGACGCAGGTACCCATGACGATTCACGAAATTCCCACGGGCACCGAGTGTTGGACGTGGATTGTCCCCGAACGGTGGACGTGCCATGAAGCCTGGTTGGAGACGATCTCGGGCGAACGCGTGTTTTCGTATACCGACAATCCGTTGCACGTCGTATCGTACTCCCTTCCGTTTGAGGGCGAGGTGGCGCGCGACGAGCTGCTGCGCCACCTACACGTGCATCCGCGCCTGGACGACGCGGTCCCGTTCGTGTTCAAGTACTACGAGCGCGAGTGGGGCCTCTGCTGCTCGCGTCGGCTTCGCGATAAACTCACCGACGACCGGTATCGCGTGGTGATCCGTGCCAGCTTCAGCTACGATACGTTGAAGGTGGGCGAGGTCGTCGCGCCCGGCGCGAGCGAAGAAAGCATCGTACTCTGCGCGCATCTGTGTCACCCGGCGATGGTCAACGACGATCTGTCAGGGGTCGTCGTGGGCATCGACGTGATGCGGGCCCTGCTCGAGCGCGGACAACGACGCTACACGTACCGGTTTCTCGTGCTGCCCGAAACGATCGGCTCGGTAGCGCTGCTCGGCAGTCAGCCGGGCTATGCACGCCGCGCCGTGGGCGGCGTCTTTTTGGAGATGCTGGGCCGCGCGAATCCCCACGCGCTCCAATTGTCGCTCGCCGGCACGAGCGAGATCGACCGCTGCTTCAGTGCGGCGTTGCGCGATTACGAGCCTCACGGGTGGACATCCCCGTATCGCACGCTCCCGGGCAACGATGAACGGCAGTTCAACGCACCCGGTGTGCGGGTGCCCATGCTGCAGCTGCTGCGAGTGCGGCATGTGGACGACGCCGAGTATCCGTATCGGGAGTATCACTCCAGCGAGGATACCCCCGAACGCGTGCCGCCAGGCAGCCTCTCGGAATCGCGTGACCTGGTCGTTCGCATGATCGACGTGCTCGAGCGAAACGTACGACCCGTGAATCGGTACTCTGGTGAGGTGTTCTGCTCGCGCTACGGGCTCCACGTCGATCCGTTCAACAACCCGCAGGGACACCGCGCGCTGTTCCAGATCATGGATCTGATCGATGGTAGCCGGTCGGTGCTCGACATCGCCGAGCAGTGCGGCATTGCGTTCGACGCGGCCTGGCAGGTCGTCGACGAGTTGCATCGACATGGGTTGGTCACGTGGTAACGCAGTGGACCTGCCCTCTATGAACAGACTCGCGATGCGAGCGATCGAGGTGCCATTCCCTTGCCTCATTTGGACCACGTGATGCGTATCCTCGTCGACTCTGGCACGTACGACTGTCGCAACATGGGCGACGTGGCGATGCTGCAGGTCGCGGTCGAACGTCTTCGATCGATGTGGCCGTTGGCCACGATTCGAGTCTTCACGGCCGATCCAGCTGAACTCGCGCGTCACTGTCCGGATGTGGTCCCTGCTGACCACCGGGCGCGCGAGTTTTGGTTTAGCGGGACTATCCCGCTTGGCCGCTTACGCAGCCTGATGCCTTCATCGGTTCGTCGAATGCTCGATCGCACCATGAGCGCGATACGAAATGAATTGCCGGGAGCGTATAGATCCAGTTTACTGGCTTGGAAGCGGCTCCGCGGCGCAGACGACGGTAGCGTCGACGACTTTCTCGCGACCGTGCGGAGCACAGATCTCTTCGTGGCGTGCGGACAGGGGACGCTCACCGACGCCGGGAAAACGCAGTCAGTCCACCTTCTCGAAACGGCGCTGATGGCCGCTCGTGCCGGCGCGCAGATGGTCTTCCTCGGGCAAGGCATCGGTCCGATGACCGATCCCGACCTTCTCCGCACGTCGCGTCGCATCCTCGCGCGCGCAGGATTGATCGCGCTGCGCGAGCGCCTTCTCGGACCGCGCCTCCTAACCAAGCTTGCCATCCCGAATGCTCGCTGGATGGTAACCGGCGACGAGGCGATTGAATTGGCGTATCGTATGCGCTCGCCGGAGCCTGGACGAGCGATCGGAGTGCACGTGAGGCGAGCCCCCCTGGCACCTGTGGAGGCTGAGGCGTTCAGAGCGATAGGTCGCGTGCTTCACCGCTTTGCGACGGAGCACGATACGGAGCTGCTGCCAATCCCCATTTCGCAACACAGCAGCGGGACGAACGATGCGCGCACCATTGCTGAACTGCTTCGCGAACAGGGACTGGAGTCGGACGGCGGGCGCGCGTTGGACACTCCGGCCGCTGTGATCGCGCAGGTTGCGTATTGCCGCGTTGTTGTGACGGGCGCGTATCATGCGGCGGTGTTCGCGCTGTCGCAGGGCATTCCAGTAATTTGCCTTGGCGGGTCCGAGTATTACCTGAACAAGTTCAGCGGATTGATCGACCTCTTCCCGTCAGGATGTCAGGTTGTCCGGTTCGACGACCCGGAGTTGTCACGTCATCTGACGGAAGCAATGGATAGCGCATGGCGCTGCAGCGACGCGTCACGCGCTGACCTCCAGCTGGCCGCCGCGCGACAGATCGAGTGGGGACTTCAAGCATACGAGCGTGTTCGATCGCTCGTAGACGAGGCGCCCATCAGCCGCCCCGTTCCGGCGGGCATGGGCGCCGACATTTAGGCGTGAGGAGGCACCGGCCTCGGTATGGAGACTGAACTAGCCTGGCCCCAGGGCCCACAGTACCCGGTGCTCGGCCCGGACGATGTGCACGTCTGGAGCATGAATATAGACGTGCTGCCCGAGCTGCGGGTTGCACTCGAGGGCCATCTCTCGATCGATGAACGGAATCGCGCGCAACGGTTCGCGTTCGCGCGGGACGCCGAGCGATACGTAGCGAGCCACGGGCTGCTGCGAAAGCTTCTCGCAGCGTATCTCGGCACGCACCCGTCGGCCATCCGATTTCTGATTGGCGAATTCGGCAAGCCGTTGCTGGAACAGGATGGTGCGCACGGTGGCGTCTCCTTCAATCTTTCCCACTCCGGTGGGATCGCTCTCTGCGCGGTGACACGCGGTCGGGAAGTAGGTATCGACGTGGAACACGTGAGGCCGATTGCTCACATGGAGCGCATCGCGGCGCGTTTCTTCTCGGCCAACGAGTACGGTGCATTAAGTGCGCTGTGTGCTGAGCAACGCGAGCGAGCGTTCTACGCGTGCTGGAGCCGAAAGGAGGCGTACATCAAGGGGATCGGGCGCGGGCTGTCTCTGGCGCTCGACAGCTTTGACGTATCTGGGACGCCGGGAGTGCACACAACATTGCTCGATTGGCGAGGCGACGCAGGCCCGCCGACACCCTGGCGCCTGCACGAGTTTTTTCCGGCGCGCGAGTATTCAGCAGCGCTCGCCGTGGAAGGCCCGGAATGTGAGATCATGAGTTGGCGTTGGCCAGGGGCGGCATCGTTGGGAGGGGCGATAGCAGCATGAATAGCCAACAAGCGCTCGACATCGTGTTCGATGCAATCGATGTCGTCAATCGTCAGCGTGCCGACGATAACCAAATATCCAAGCGATCCGATGTCATCTTGATCGGTGATGGGGGCGCCCTCGATTCTTTGGGTTTTGTCACGTTGATCCTGGCAATCGAACGCAGGGTGGCAGATGTCGTTGGCGTCGAGATCGAGTTGCTCGATGGGGAGGGCTATGGCGTCGAGTCGTTCGACTCTCGGACCGCGTCGTCATTCTGCGATCTGATTCTAGCGCGGATTTCAGCGCCATGAACGTATTTCTCATCTCCGATTTCAACGCGGAGGCCGCGGGACGATACATCGGCGCAGACAGATCCACCCCTGCCTGCGACGTCAAAGTCGCGCCCTATGGGCAGGTCTTTCAGACGTTGGCATCCAGCCCGCCGTTTGGGCGCGACTCGGTTTCTTTTGTCTGGACGCGTCCCGAAGGCGTGATCAGGGAATATGCGCAGCTCTTGGGTGGCGAGGTCGTGGACGCCGATCAGATGCTTCGTGAAGTCGACGCGTTTGCGGAGGCCATCAAGCGGTTCGCCAGGCAGACGAAGCTGGTCCTGGTCGCAAGCTGGGTGAATTCGAAGAATGGGCGCGGGCTCGGCATGCTCGAGTGGGGTGTCCACGGCCGGGCCTTTCACTTGGCGCAGATGAACGTGCGCCTGGCGACGTCCCTGGCAGAAGCGGGCGGGATCTACGTGCTCGACGCTGCGCGATGGATCGAAGAAGCTGGTGCGAGTTCGCGGCCACCCAAGCATTGGTTTGCCATGAAGTGCCCGTTCAGCGAAGAGGTGAGTCAGGCCGCTGCCCGCGACGTCAAAGCGGCGATCCGCGCCTCGATCGGCCAGACCAGAAAGATCGTCATGGTCGACCTCGATGACACTCTCTGGGGCGGTATCGTGGGCGACGATGGGTGGCAGAATATTCGGTTAGGCGGTCACGATCACGTGGGCGAGGCGTATGTGGAATTCCAGCGAGCGCTGAAGGAGTTGACCCGCCGTGGCATTCAGATCGCCATCGTGAGCAAGAACGAGGAAGCGACGGCGCTGGAAGCGATCGACTGCCATCCGGAGATGGTGCTGCGACGGGATGACCTGGCGGGCTGGCGCATCAACTGGAACGACAAAGCTCAGAACATCGTTGACCTCGTCGCCGACCTCAACCTCGGCCTAACTGCAGTCGTCTTCATCGACGACAACCCGGCGGAGCGTGCGAGAGTTCGCGACGCGTTGCCCGACGTCCTCGTTCCCGAATGGCCCAAGTCTCCGGTGTCCTATGCCGATGCCCTGAGAGCACTCGACTGCTTCGAGCAGGCAGCCATAACCGAAGAGGATCGGCGCCGGACGCGCATGTACGTGGTGGACCGGCAGCGTCAGGAAGCGAGTGCGACGTTCGAATCGTTGGACGAATGGCAGGCATCCCTGGACGTCAGAATAGACATATCCTCGATCGACGAGAGCAACATCAAGCGCTCCCTGCAGCTCATCAACAAAACGAACCAGATGACGCTGAAGACGCGCCGCGTCACCGAGGCCGAGTTTCGCTCGTGGTTGGCGGCCGACGAGGACCGTGCTGCGTTCGCCGTGACCGTGTCCGATCGATTTGGCGATCTGGGACTAACCGGTGTGTGCTCCTGGCAACGAAGCGGGGAGAATCTTGAAATCGTGGACTTCGTCCTCAGTTGCCGCGCCATGGGCCGCAAGGTCGAAGAAGCTATCGTGCATTTTGTGACGACGGTCGCCAAGCGACTGCAAGCGAAAGTCGTGGTTGCCCGAGCCATCCCCACGGCGCGAAACGCGCCATGTCTTGCCTTCTGGCAACGCTCGGGCTTTCGCGAGACGGAGAAACACGCTTTTGTGCATCTCGTTTCGGATGGCTACGCGATGCCGCTTGGCATCACGCTCAACTCCCACGTGACCGCCGATGCCAATCAGCATTCGCTCCGCGACGTTGGGTGATGCGGGCGCGATCATGGCGTTCTTTCGCGATCACTGGTCCCCGGACCATGTCTTGGCACGCCACAGGGCCGTGTTCGACTGGCAGCATCGCGATGAGACCGCCGGCCGCTACAACTTCGTGCTGGCGTTCCGGGACAACGGTGAGATCTGCGGTGTCCTCGGATTCATTCCGATAAGCCGCTACGATTCGACATTGCGCCCGGAGGATGACACGATCTGGCTGACGACGTGGAAGGTCCGCCTGGATTCGGGATCGGGGCTTGGCCTTGCGCTCTTGCGAGCGGTGTCGCGCATGTATCCCGCCGCCTGGATCGGCACCGTGGGATTGAATGCCGCGACGAAAGGGATTTACGATGCGCTCGGTTACGAGACCGGCCGGTTAGACCGCTTCTTCCTGTTGAACGGCACACGTGAGGCATTTTGCTTGGCCGTGGTACCACCCGCGTTTCGCAGCGACAACGCCTTGTCGGATGGGACGCGACTGTCGGTGGCCCTTCGCGAAGAACTTCTGACGCTCGATGTCGAAGCCCGCCGGGACGTTTCGACTGTGCGCCCGCGCAAGACCGGCGCGTATGTCGTAAATCGCTATCTCGATCACCCGTTTTATGACTACACGCCGTATCTGCTTCGCCTGGGCGCGGATTGGGGTGTGATTGTTGTCCGCACATGTGTTCACGAGGGTGCACGGGCCCTGCGTATCGCGGATTTCCTCGGTACACCCCGGGTTCTCGCGGGAGCGGGCATGGCGTTCCGCGATCTGTTGATGGAGAGTGACGCTGAATATCTGGACTTCTACTGCACCGGACTGGCAGCCGAGCTGGACGCTGCGGGATTGCGAAATGTGCGGGATTGTGAGGGGCTCATCTTGCCGTCGCATTTCGAGCCGTTCGACCGGAGGAACACGGACCTGCTGTACGCGCTCAAAGGGCCGGCCGGCCGGATCGTGCTGACCAAGGGGGATGCCGACCAGGATCGGCCCAATCGCCTCGGATCCGAATGATCGAGCGCACATTCACCCCGAGTGATCAGCGCGATTTCGCCGGCCTGTCGGGGGATCGCAATCCGATTCATCTCGACTCGCGATGGGCCAGCACGGTTTTTCCGGGCGTGGTGGTCGTACATGGAATGCACGCGCTGCTCTGGGCACTCGACGGACTGGGGATCCAGACGCGGCCGGATACCCTCATGGTCTCATTCCTGAAACCCATTCTCCTGAATGAGCAGGTACAGGCATCGCGTTCCGGCGATACGGTCACGATTGCTGTTCGCGGCGAACCGATGATCGTTGGACGGCTCAATGGGTCGCCTCCCAATCTCGAACGAAGTCCGCGCCCCCTCGACCCGCCGACGGACCTTCCCGACTATCTGGGGCGACCGGAGGGAATCGTACCGACCCTGGAAACCGGCGCCGCGCTCTGCGCGTTGTTTCCGCGCCTAACGGAAACGTTGGGCGCGCCGGCCGTTCAAGGCCTGGCCGCGTTGTCGACTCTCGTCGGGATGCATTGCCCGGGCCTTCATTCCATGTTTTCCGGGTTTTCCGTCACGTTCCCGCTGGAATCCGATGGGCTGCGCTACCACGTTGCGCGATACCATAGGCGGTTTGGCCGTGTCAGCATATTTGTGCGGGGCCAGGGACTCGTGGGAACGATCGAGGCATTCTCGACGGCACCGACCGAGTTGGTTGATGTCGTCTCGCCACATCGCGTCGACAGCACGCTCGCCGGCCACCAACCGCTCATCATCGGCGGGTCGAGTGGGCTTGGTGCGACAACGGCCTGGCTGTTGGCCATGCGTGGGGCTTCTCCCATCGTGACGTATTTCGGATCCCTGAAGAATGCTGAGCGCCTAACGTCAGAGATCATCGCTGCGCGCGGCTCATGCCAAGCCATCCGGATGGACATTCGTTCGCCCAACGCGGGATTGGCGGCACTGAGCGCACTTCCCTGGACTGGGAGCCAGATGTACTACTTCGCGTCTCCGCGAATCTTCCGGCGTCGCGTCGAGCTGTATCAGGCCCAGGACCTGTCGGACTTCGTCCGGGTCTACGTGGATGGATTCTATGAGTGCGTTCGCGGCCTGACAGCGCTGTGCCAAGGGCGCTCGTTGACGGTGTTCTATCCGTCGAGCGTCGCAGTCGAACGGCCGCCGGCCGATCTGATCGAGTACGCATTCGCGAAACACATCGGAGAATTGCTCTGTGATCGGATGAGGGGAAAGTTCCCTCAGGTGAACATCGTGGTCGAGCGTCTGCCGCGCGTCGCCACGCGGCAGACGCAGACGATACTCAAGCTGCCAGCGCTGTCAGCCGAAGCGGCAATGTTGCCGATCATCCGCACGGTTCAAGGAAACGTGTGATGTCGCGCCTGACGATCGTCATGTATCACTACGTGCGCCCGCTGGCGCGCACGCGGTTCCCAGCGATCAAGGGACTGGATACGGCGGCGTTTGACGAACAACTGGCGTACGTTCAACGCCACTACACCGTGATCGACATCTCGCAGCTCATTGCCGCTCTCGATGGCGGGGAACCATTGCCGCTGCGCCCAGCCTTGCTGTCGTTCGATGACGGCGTGATGGATCACTATACCTATGCGTTCCCTCGCCTCGCTGCGCGAGGCATGAAGGCCGTGTTCTTCCCGCCTGCATCCGTCGCGATCGATAGAAAGCTGCTCGATGTCAACAGAGTCCATTATATTCTTGCGTCCGGTGCCGACTTGGGCGCGATCGTCACGTACATCGACGCACGGTGCACCGACGTGGCCGCCGAGTGGAAACTTCAACCGGTAGCCGCCTATCGCGAACAGTATTGGGCGGCGAACCGATTCGATCCGGCGCCGGTGATCTATGTGAAACGGATGCTGCAACACGCCCTGCCGTCGAGACTGCGCGCGATGCTGGCGGCTGAATTGTTTGGGCGGTACGTGTCGTCGGACGAGACGGCATTTGCCGAGGAACTGTACATGTCCGTCGACCACCTCCGCGTCATGGCAACCGCGGGAATGAACATCGGGTCGCATGGCGATGCGCATCACTGGCTTGGACGCATGGATCGCAGCGGACAGCAGAAGGACATCCTGTCGTCGCTCCGATTGCTCGAAGCGTTAGGCATTGAACACGACCAGTACACGATGTGCTATCCGTACGGCGACTACAACGCCGACACCATAGACCTGCTCAAGGCCTCAGGATTCAAAGCGGCGTTCACCACTGAGTGCGACCTGGCAAACGTAACTGAGGCGCATCGGTACACGCTGGCGCGGCTGGACACCAACGACCTTCCGAAGAAGGCTGATGCGGCCCCGAACGTGTGGACTGAGCGTGCGAACGCGTAAGGAGTCCTTCCCGTCGTCGACACCCGGTACAACAGAGTCCGGAACCGCTAATGGTGCGGCGGCCCGAGCGTGCAACCGTTGCGCGACGATCTCGGAATCGCACTGTTGCGCGCACGCTACGATCCCCCGTGGACGTGCTACACTGTCGAGCTCGACACGGTACTTCGGTGCGTGCCGGGAGGCGACGGCGGGGCTCCGCTGAAGAGCTTTGACCCTACGCGACTGGTGCAGGAGGTGCAGATCAGTGAGGCGCTGTCGGCTGAGCCGCCGTGGCACCACGACAGGCGTCTCGGCAATCGATCCGTGCTGCTCTTGAATGTGGCGCCGAACCCCGTGTGGCCACCCTGGGAGCGCTGGTTGCCCAAAGTGAGGGGTCCCGCGTGATTCTGATGACCTGTCTGTGATGGTAACCCGTGCCTAACGCTATGACCGCGCGTGCGCCGCGCATCGCCATCGTACTCGACCATCCGCAACGCGACCTGGCGGGAATCGTGCTGCTCGCGCACGAACTCTGCCAGCGCGGCGCGGTGTGCCACATCGTTCCCCTCAATCTGCAAGAAGAGGAAGTCTGGTCGCTCGCTCCCGACTTCGTGCTCCTGAATTTCGTTCGGCGAGGCAACGATCGCTTCGCGACACGGATGCTGGACGCGGGCATTCCGTTCGGGGTGCTCGACACGGAAGGCGGCGTATGGGACGCGCCGACCAGTTACTCGAGCATGCTGTGGAGCGATACGGAACTGCTTCACCGAGTAAGCCAAGCGTGCATGTGGGGCCCGCGTCTCGCCGAGCACGTTGTGGAACGCGGCTTATTCGCGCCCGAGCAGGTAGCGGTGACCGGCTGTCCGCGCTTCGATTTCTACGCACCACAATGGCAGCCGGTGATTGCCGATGGTGATCGCGAGGGCGCAGGTTACATCCTCATCAACACGAACTTCTCATTCGCAAACCCGCGCTTCACGACCGTCGAGCGCAACGTGCGGCAACTGCGCGATGAAATCGGCTGGTCGCATGAGCGGACCATGCAGCAGGGGGAGACGGAACGGCTCGGCATCGCCGAGATCATTCGTATCGCGCGGTCGTTGTCCGCGGACTTCCCCGATCGGCACATCGTGCTGCGCCCACACCCGTTCGAGGCGACGGAGACGTACCGGTCAGTACTCGCCGACTGCCCGAACGTATCCATCGATGCCGGCGGCCCGGTGCAACCGCGGATTTTTCGCGCGGCGGTGGTCATCCAGCGCGGTTGCTCGACAGCCATCGAGTCTGCCATGGCGTCGGTGCCGACGCTATCGCCACGCTGGTTCTCCATCGCTGGATTGCCGGCTATGACCGAGGAGGTCAGCGATCCGTGCGCGACGTATTCCGAAATGCGCGACAAGGTGGCGGCGATCCTCGCCGGCGCGTATGTGCCGCCTCCCGGACTACCGAACGCGATTGCGCAGGTGATCGGTGATTGGTTCTATGCCGCCGACGGTAATGCTCACCGCCGGGCTGCAGATGCGGTGATGGCCCGAGTCCCGACTGACCGCGCCGTCGATATGGAGCGGTGCCGCCGCTACCTGTACGGTCTCCGCGATGAAGGGCCGCGTTTCTCGACGCAGCGCCTATCTCGCGAAGTCCGTCGAGCAGTCCACTTGCCGCCGGAATGGAGCTTTCGACGGGGGCGCGTCGTTCCGCAAACAGCCTTCCCACGTTCAGACAAGCACTTCGAGGCGGCGCAGATCACAGCCATCGCCCAGCGTATCGCGGACGTGCTAACCCGGACGGGGAATGCGCCGCGACCAGTCGTTGCTGCTGGGGCGCGGGCGCGCGGCGACATGCTCCATGGATACCAAGGCTTCGCCGTGACGCTCGCATGCGCGTGACGTCTGCTCCCGCAGTCGCTATGGCGCCGTCCATCGAGATGCATTCGCCTCGGGTGGCCATCCTGTGCGCCACGGTCTGGGGTGTTCGCAACGTGGTGCACTCGGGAATGTTGGACGTTCTGCGCACCGATGGGCTGCACGTGCAGCCCATCATTGGCACGAGCGGCGGCCGGCCATTGACAGATGTCGAAGGGGTAGGCGAGTTCTCTCTCCTGCTCGACGCTCCGCCTAACCGCTCACAGCGTGGGAAGCCTACGCTCGAGGCCCTGCTGCGCGCCTCGTTCTCCCGTCGCCATCGCATTCCGTCGTATCCGATCTTCAATCGGTGGCTACGACGCGATGCCACGCGATGGCAGCGTACCCGCAACGTTGTGGTCGAAGCGCTGAGCGTGCCGGGCAGCAGTCCGATCGGACTTCGCTGGCAGGTGGCCTATCTGGAGCGGTTCGTGCGCCGCCGCCGCGATCTGTCGAATGTGCGGGCGCAACTTGCGGCGCTCCGTCCGGACGTGCTCATCTCTACTGCGTGCATCGCCGGTGAGGAGCACCCGTACCTGCTCGCCGCGCGTGATCTGGGGATCCGGACGCTGGGGTGCATTCTGAGCTTCGACAATCTCACGAGCCGCACGGTTCTGCCTGCCTTCGACGACTACGCGGTGTGGAACGGGCGCATGCGCGACCAGGTGCTGTCGCTCTATCCAGATCGCGACCCCGCGCGCGTGCATATTACCGGGACGCCCCAGTTCGATTTCCACGTGCACCCGCGTTTTCGTGAGAGTCGCGCGTGCACGATGCGACGTTTGGGACTCGAACCGGAAGACCGGTTCGTTCTCTATGCCGCCAACAGCGAGTTCTTTACGCCGTCCGAGCCCGAACTGGTCGCCGACCTGGCGCGTCGATTCCGGGCCATGCCGGAGCTGGAGCACCATCGAATCGTCGTTAGACTGCATCCGCTGGACGACTACGGTCGTTGGGACCATCTCCCTGCGATCGATCCGCACCTGATCATCAGCCGTCCGTGGGACACCGCCGCCGGCGCGTTCGACGCTCATGATCAGACGCGGCTTATCAGTACCGTCTTGCATGCGGACGCCTGCCTGAATACCGGCTCCACAATAAGTCTCGATGCGGCGGCACTCGATACGCCCGTCGTGTGCGTCGCGTTCGCCGGACACCCGGGTGGGGAAGAAGGGCGTCTATGTCGAGATCTGTATCAAACCGAGCACTACCGACACATCGTGGAAAGTCAGGGTGTTCGCCTCGGGCGTGATATGAACGAGCTCGTAGCCGAGACGGCCGCGTACGTGCGCGACCGGTCCCGCGACCGGCGCGAACGCAGTGTGTTGGTGAAGACCGAGATCGGAATAGTCGACGGCCGTGCGGTCGACCGCGTTGCCGCGCTGGTGAAACGAATCGCTAGCGCAGCTCATGGGTGAAGCCACGGATCGGGTACGGCGCGCCGGCGATCACCATACCCGAGGCCGGCATTGGCCACCGGCGCGCGAACAGGCGCAGAATCGACGAGCAACTTCGTCCCCGCCGCCGACTAGGCGCGTGGGACTGAACGGAGAACTGGTGATGAAGATCGAGGAGTCATTGGAACGGTGCCGAGTTCGTGCGGCGGCGTACCTTGACGCACAACTGGAGATCGCCGGCGACGCGAGATACTGGCGTCACAGCGCAACGCACGACTCGCAACGCGACCCCGGCCACTTGTTGTACGGTACGTGGGGAGGTGTGTTTGCGTCGGTCGTGCTTCGCCGCGACCGCGAGTTTACACCCGCGAGTCGACGCCAGATCGCCAACGCGCTCAACCGGTTCCAACGTCCGGATGGGACGTTCGTTCTGCCGGATGTGCCGGAGGCGGACCGCGTTGGACACGACGACGAATACCTCGCCATGCACTGCACCAATTACGCACTCGGCGCGCTTCGTGCGCTAGGCGAGAAGCCGCGCTATCCGTTGACGTTCATGGAACGATACCAGGGCGATGCCTTCTTGGCCGAGTGGCTCGATGACCGTGATTGGTCGCGACCATGGACGGAAGGCAACAAGGTCGTCAACATCGCGTCGTTCTACGCGGTCCTCGCAGAGGACGGCGACGCGAAGTCGCGGGCGCGGTTGGAACAGATAGCTGATTGGCTCGACATGCACCAGGACACGCATACTGGATTCTGGCACCGCGATCCTCCGGGCGATCGCGCTGCTCTTTGGGTGGCGATGGCCGGCGCCGCGCACGTGCTGCACATCCCCTACTACCTCGGTCGAACGGTGCAGCATGCCGATCGCGTCGTGGAAAGCTGCCTCGGGCTCGGATATGCCGGCATCCGATCGGCGTGCGTGGACATCGATATCGTCGACATCCTGACGCACCTGCGCCGCTCCGGACATCGGGTCGCCGAAATCGATGACGTCCTCGAACGCTACCTGGTTGAGTTGCTGCAGGTGCAGAACCCTGACGGTGGATTCTGCGATAGCTACGTCACACCGCACCGCTTGTACGGCAATACCGCTCCAGCCGACGCGTCAGTCACGTGGACAACGTGGTTTCGCCTCGCCACGATCGGCATGATCGCGTCGACCCTCCTTCCCTCGCAGCGCGGGCAGTGGGAGTTCCGCAACACGCTGGGGACTGGCTCGTTTTTTCAACCCTATGCGCGCACCGGTACGGATGGCGCCGCCCGATTCGGCCGCTATTTGCAACCCGGCAAACGATTGATGCTCGCGACGACTCGGAATGGGCGCTTCGCGCGCCAGCGCGCTACGGCGCGCGTGAGAGGTTGGCTGCGCGCCGTCCGATGACGCACCGGTCCATCGCGATACGCTGCCGCTGATGTGCGGAATCGTTGGCTTCATGAGCCGGCGTCGTCTCGATTGGGACACGTGCATCGACGCGATGACGACACGCCTCGTGCATCGCGGGCCCGACGACGCGGGGATCTGGACCGACCCGCAGGCCGGCATCGCGCTCGGCCACCGGCGCCTCTCCATTCTCGATCTATCGCCTAACGGACATCAGCCCATGCATTCCACGACCGGGCGCTATGTCGTTACGTACAATGGTGAGGTGTACAACTTTGCCGACTTGCGTCACGAGCTCGAATCGTCGACCGGTGGCGACTGCGGGTTTCGCGGCCATTCGGACACCGAGGTCATCCTCGCCGCGATCGAACGGTGGGGACTGTTTGACGCACTGCAGCGATTTGTCGGCATGTTCGCGTTCGCGCTCTGGGACCGGAAGGAGCACCAGTTGCACCTCGTGCGCGACCGCCTGGGCGAGAAGCCGATGTATTACGGCTGGATGGGCGAGACGTTCCTGTTCGGCTCGGAACTGAAAGCGTTGCGGGCCCATCCCGCGTGGCACGGAGCGATTGATCGCGTGGCGCTCGACGCACTGCTGCGGTTCGATTTCATTCCCGCCCCGTTGTCGATCTACACGAACATCAAAAAACTTCTCCCCGGCAGTGTACTCACGCTCTCCGACGGCCAGCGCGAGCCATGCATCGACACGTACTGGACGCCGAAGCGCATCTTCGAGCAGGGGAATGCATCTCCCCGCCACGAATCAGAAGACGAAGCGGCCTGCCGCTTGGACGAGCTGCTCGGTGATGCCGTCCAAGGGCAGTTGGCCTCCGACGTTCCGCTCGGTGCGTTTCTGTCCGGTGGTATAGACTCGACAATGATCACGGCGCTCATGTGCGCACGAAGTGATCAATCGGTCCGAACGTTCACGATCGGTTTCACCGATGCGTTCAATGAAGCAGTGCATGCGCGAGCGGTGGCGCACTATCTCGGGACGGAGCACACGGAACTCTACATTACGCCGGAGGATGCGCTACGCGTGATTCCGAAACTGCCATCTATCTACGATGAGCCGTTTGCGGACCCATCGCAAATTCCCACATTTCTGGTCTGTGCACTGGCGTCGCAGCACGTGAAGGTGGCCCTTTCCGGCGACGGCGGGGATGAGCTCTTTGGCGGATACAGCTATTACGCGTCGTGTTCCCGCACCTTTGACCGCTTGAGCGCGGTCCCGCTCCCGGTGCGTCGCACGGCGGCCGCGGCACTCAGTGCATTTGGGTCGCCCAACATCTGGTCGGCCTTCGACGCCATGGCGCCCGTGATGCCAAAGCGAATGGCGCGCCTAGGCGTGCGACACGGCATGGGCACGCTTGCCCGCCGTCTGGCGGCCCCGCACGCGCTGGACATGTATCCCCTGGCGTACTCGCGATGGAACGAAGAGCCGTCGCTGGTGACCGGACTGCGGGCCGGATTGCCGGCGCGCACCGCACGGGAGCTCTGTGCAGAGCTGACGACCACTGAAGAGCAGCTCATGTACTCCGATCTCATCGGGTATCTCCCCGACGACATTCTCGTGAAGGTGGACCGGGCCAGCATGGCGGTGAGCCTGGAAACGCGTGCTCCATTCCTCGATCATCGGATCGTGGAATTCGTAGGCACGCTCCCACTGGAATTGCGGCTCCGTGGCGAGCGCACCAAATGGCTGCTCCGACGAGTGTTGCGGCGGTACGTTCCCGACTACCTGGTCGAACGGCCCAAGCACGGCTTCGGCGTTCCAATCGCTCTCTGGCTCCGCCAACCGCTGCGCGCCTGGGGAGAGTCACTCCTCGATGAGCGGGCGATCGAACAGGATGGGTACCTGCGGGCACCAGTTGTTCGACGAATGTGGCGCGAGCATCTCGAAGGCAGCTCGTACTGGACCGGCATTCTCTGGTCCATCCTCATGTTCCAGGCGTGGCGCGAGCAGGAGGCGAATTGATGCCGCTTCCTTGCCAGTGGTCGGTGTCAAATCGGCTGTCGGGCACCGGGTGAAAATCTGCTTCATCTGCTACGAGTATCCGCCGGGGCTGCACGGCGGTGTCGGCACGTTCACCCAAGTGCTGGCGCGGGCGCTCGTGCGCCTCGGCCATCAGGTGCGTGTCATCGGTGTCTACCCGGCG
Organism: Gemmatimonadaceae bacterium; assembly: GCA_025450035.1. GTDB lineage: Bacteria > Gemmatimonadota > Gemmatimonadetes > Gemmatimonadales > Gemmatimonadaceae > JADGGM01. Next base: position 11,056 of record JANWIF010000018.1, on the reverse strand, counting down.
AACTACGCGGCTCCTGACTACGAAGAGGACGAGGGCGTGCACGTGTGGCGGCTGCGCGAGAGTGGAAAGCGCTTCGCGTGGATCGGCGCCAGGTATCGTTTGCATCGCGTCATCCGTCGCTGGGTACGTTCCGGCGAGATCGACCTCATCGAATCGCCGGACTGCTACGGGTGGTACATGGGCTGGCGGCGCATGTCCGTGCCGCTCGTGGCTCGCGCCCACGGCTCGCTCACTTACTTTGCCCACGAACTGGGACAACCGATTCCGCGCACCGGCGGACGCCTCGAAGCGTTGTCGTATGCACACGTCGATGCCTGGATCGCCGTCAGCGCCCACACCGGCGACGTGACACGCCGACTATTCGCGCTTCCATCGGGGCCGGACGCAGTGATCTACAATCCAGTCGAAGGTCCATCGCCCCTCGTGCCGTATATGAGTCGCACTCCGGGGCACGTCGCATTCGCCGGCACACTGACACCAAAGAAGGGAATCGAGTTTCTCATCGATGCATGGCCCGAAGTGTTCGCGTCGCACCCAGAGGCGACGCTGCACGTATACGGGAAAGGGAGCGCTGACGGATCGACCGAGGCCCGGCTTGCGCAGCGGCTGCCTGTGCCGACGCGGTCGAGCGTACATTTTCACGGGCACGTGGATCGTCCGACGCTCATTTCGGCACTGAGTCAGGCGCAGGTGGCCGTCTTCCCCTCCCTTACCGAGACGTTTGGACTGTGCGCCGTCGAATCGATGGCATGCGGCTGCCCAACGATATACACGAAGCTGAGCTGCGGTCCGGAAATTGTACGCGATGGAACCGATGGATTGCTCGTGGATCCACGGTCCCCGTCCGAGATTGCGCGCGCCATCATTACCGTCCTCGACGACCCACAACTGGGACAGCGGCTGGCGTGCGCGGGCCCAAGGAGGGTACGGGAGTCCTTCTCGCTCGACGCTGTCATTCCCGAGAACGTGGCATTCTACGAGCGCGCCGTACGCGAGAAGCGGGAATCGTGAGGACGATTAGCGTGTGCGTGAGCACCCACGAGCGGGCGCAGTTGCTGCGGCGGGTGCTCAGTGGGCTCGCGGTGCAGGATCGGCCGGCGGATGAAGTCGTTGTCGTGGATTCGTCCCGCTCCGACGCGAGTGAGCGCCTCGTGCGCTCGTTCGCCGCCGAACGTCCCGAGCTTTCGATACGGTATGTGCGTTCGATGCGGCGCGCATTGCCATGGAATCGATGGCTCGGATTCAGCAGCACCACCGGCGATATTGTGTTGTTTCTCGACGATGATGTCCGGCTTGCGCCGTCCGCGATTGCCGTGTTGGAGCGCGCGTACAGTACGCTCGCCGCGAGCGACGTCGGCGCCATTGCCGGGATTGGTTTCTTGTTCACCTGGGACGATGGGCAACCGCTGGTTCGGGATACGGGCGAGCTGCGCGAGCGCTGGTTAGGCACCGCCCGCCGGGCGGCGGGCACCATGGGCCCGGGCGGCATTCCCGTGACGCCCGCCGGCCTGCTGTCCGACGACCCCCTGCCGGTAGCCCACTTCTGGGGCGGCGCCATGTCGTATCCGCGGGACGTTCTTGCGCGCATCGGGTACCTCGACCGCCTGATCGCGCTATACGAGCAGGGGATCGGTCGCGCGGAGGACATCGTACTGAGCTCGTGCGCGCGGGCGTTCGGCGATCTCTTTCTCATTACGCGCCCTCTGGCCTTGCACCCGCGGGGCGACCTGACGGAGAGCACACCGTACGCGCGTCGTGGATGGCGTATGGGCGTGACGAACACCTGGGGCCGTGCGCACACACTGCGATGGGCGGCCACCGACCGTCGTGCACATCGCGCCGATGCCGCGAGGGTGTTGTCGTTGGAACTCCTGCGATGTGGCTGGCACGTGGTGCGCCGTCCATGGAAGGGCGCCGCGTGGGCCCGCCTCGCAGGCTCCTGCTTTGGGTCAGCGCTCACAGTGCTGCACTGGCGGCGCCTTCCGTACGCGCCGCGTTCACCGGATGCCGCCCCGCCACCGATCGACGCGTCGTCGTTGGTCGCATCGGCGCACGCTCCCGTCATCGCGGAGCGTGGATGACATCGCTGTCCTGGCGTCTAGAGCACCAGCTCGACCATACGACATATGCAGCGCTGCAGTCGCTCTGGGAGGGAGATGCGGAGCGCAATCCATTTGCTGCGCCGGCGTTCTTGCGCGCGATGAGCGCCGCAATGGTGCGCGGGGACGTCCCGGTCTGGGCGCTGGGCACGAGCGCCCACGGCTCGCTCGCGGCGGCGTGGCCGCTCCGACTCGATCGTGGCCGCGCAATACGATTTCTGCCGTTTGACTACAGCGATCAGCGTACCTGCCTTGCGTTAGGGGCGTTGGATCAGGCCAGCGTGGCGGAAGGCCTTGCTCTCGCACTGCGCGGCACCCACGCTGCGAGCCTGGCGCTGACCAACGTGCCTGCATGGGGCGCCACCTTGGGCGCCGTCCAGGCCGCGTTGCGCAGCATGCACTGGGCGCATCGAGCGTTCCCGGCGTGGCCCTGTCCGGTGCTGCGGGTGCCGCCGGGCGACGAGGCGGGCCGCGCGATGCGCGCCGCGATGGATCAGCACAAACGCATTCGCGGCTATGCGAATGGGCTGCGTCGCGAACCCGGCTTCGCGTTCGAGGTGGCCGAGGATGCGCAGGAACTCGAGACGTGGCATCGCGAATTCTGCGATGCGCACGAACGCCGGTGGGACGGCACCGATACGCCCTCCGTGTACCGCTCTGCCGCGGCGCGCGAACTCTTTCTCGCCGCGCTCGCCGCGTGGCACACCGACCACGTCCTCGTACGCTTTACCATTCGCGTGGACGCCGGACCGCTCGCGTTCGTCGCTGCGCTGCGAGCCGGCACTCGACTCGTCTATCATCACGTCGCGACGTCGCCGGCTGGGGAACGCCACCGTGCGGGACACGTCCTCATCCGCTTGATCGGTATCTGGATGAGCGAACGAAACTTCGACACCCTCGACTTCGGGGCAGGAGGCGAGGAATACAAGACGCGCTACGCGACCGGGAACGACGCACTCTGGCGTGTCTTTGCTGCACCCCACCGCATCTCGAAGACGTACGTGCGCGGACTGGTCGAAGAACGTATTCGCAGGTCACCGGCGCTGCAGCAGGGATGGGATGAATGGGTGAATCGTCGCGTCCGCGGTGCGCTGCGGCGGCGGCTGGCGCGGAACGCACCGCATACGGTGTCCGGCAAGACGACATGACGTCCGGCGCGCCGCCTCGCGGGCTGCGCACGCGTGCGCTCGTTGCCCGCGCTCTCTCCATCACTCGGGTCGACCGCCCGTTGCGCGCGATCGCCGAGCGTCTCGCCGGTGGGTGCGTGCTGGCTTTTCATGACCTGGACGCCGATCGCTTTCGCATCCTCGTCGAAGCGCTGGCCCCCTCCGTGCCTGTACCGCTCGATGAGCTCGTGGCCCGCCACAAAGCCAAGCGCTCCACCGCCGGTCTGTTTGCGATCACAGTGGATGACGGCGTCGGCGACACCGTGCGTGCACTCTCCGACGTCGCGCTGCGCATGCGGTGGCCGATCACATTCTTCCTGCCGACGGCATATATCGATACTGGCGACGCGATGGCATTTCAGTGGCTCGACCTGCTGCTTGCGGTTGCTCCGCACGCAATCGTCCCGCTCTCGAGCGGACCGCTCGACCTTTCCACCGATGCGCTCCGCGCGCGATTCGATGCGCGAATCCGGCACCTCGCGTACACGCAGCCGATGCGCGAATACCAGCCTCTGTTAGGCGAACTCAGAGAGTACGCCGCCGCGGCGGGATGGTTGGCCGGCCAGTCTCGTACGCCGCCTTCTCCCATCGGCGTAGGGGAACTCATCGCGCTTGGCCGCCATCCGGAAATCACCTTCGAGAGCCACGGCGTAACACACACCGCAGTCTGTGCTCTGTCGCCGGCCGAGCTGGACGAGGAGCTCGGCTCCAGCCGCGCACGCATCGCCGAGTGGACAGGACGGGCTGCGCGGCATTTCTGCTATCCGTTCGGTGGGCCGGAGAGCATCGGCACGCAAGCGCCGCTGGCGGTGGCGCGCCAGTACGAGTCAGGTGTCACCATGTCGCGGGGACGATTGGGTGGCCGGGATCCGGCTCTGCTGCCACGCATCCCGCTTTACCCACGCGACACGGCCGATGTCGCACGACTGAAGGTCCTTACGCGCTGAGCGTGCCGCCGCCCGTGGAGGCGCCGGCGAGGAGCCTGTCGTAGACTTCGGAAACCCTCAGCACCATCGCTTCGCTTCCGTAGTGCACGCGAACGTGTTCGTAGTTGCGCAGCCCCGCCCGTGCCGCGACTTCGGGGTGCTGTGCCAGGTCGAGTAGCGCGGCCGCGAATCCGTCCACGTCGTCGATCGGTAGCACGGAACCGCCACCGGCCTCTCGGACCACGCGCGCACAGTCCCCGACGTCGGTCACCACTACCGGCAGCGCCGCTGCCATGTATTCCAGTAGCGCCATCGGTAGTCCTTCCCAACGCGACGTGAGTACGCCTGCGTGGGCGTGCCGGAGCAGCGCCGGAATATCGGCGCGCTCGCCGAGGAAGGTGAACTGCGACGCCAACCCGCTGCGACGCACCTGGTCGCGAATGACCTCGCTGTAGGGGCCCTCTGCGCTGCCGATGCAGAGCCATCGGAACGATGGCAGGTGCATTGCGAGATGCGTCGCGATCCGGATCGCGAGATCATGCCCTTTCTCCGGCGCGACTCGCGCCAGATGGACGATGGTGAACTCGCCCGTCCGTTCAGCGTTGGGCGCCTGTCCCACGTCGACCCCGTTGGCGAGTCGCTCAGCCCGTGTGGCCGGGACGCCTAACGACTCGGTAGCGTACCGCGCCAAGCGGTCGGACACGGCGAAGTAGTAGTCCACGTGTCGCAGCAACAGCCTGTCCGCGAGGCGTAGGGCGAACGATCCCTCCACCGGTCCGTGGTGATCGTGCATGACGTGACGCCAGCGTCGCCCGTGCAGTGCGCCCGCAAGGCGCACGAAATATGCGGCACTATGACTGTGCGTGTGCACGAGCTGCACACCGAGGTGGTCGGTGAGTTTCGCGAAGCGGCGCATCGCGGCAAGATCCCAGCGCGTAGTCCGATGCAGCGAGTGCACCGACACGTGCGGCGCGAGCTCATCGGCAAAGTCACCGCGATCCCGCGTCGTGATGACGTGGACGCGAAATCGCTCGCGATCGAGGCCGTTCGCGAGGGAAATGAGTACGCGCTCCGCACCGCCGCGCGTGACCGTGTCGATCACCATCGCGACATCCGCCGGCTGCGTCCGAACGGGAGCAGCTACGACAGCCCGCATTCATCCACCAGCACGCGCTCGAGTCGTGATGTGAACGACTCCAGCGACAGCTCGGCAGCACAAGCAGGCCCGCGCGCACTCAAGGCGCGCATTCGCGTCGGCGAGGAAAGCAGCTCGCGTAGCGCGATGCCGAGGCCATCGGGGGTCGGATCGAAGATCACGCCGGCACCTCCGTCGCCAATGATCCAGGGCACGAGCCCCGCCCGCGCTGCCACCGGCACGGCAGCGTGTGCCCACGCTTCGGCGATGATCTTGGGCCATCCCTCCACGACCCCCGGCATGATCACCGCGTGTGCTTCCGCATAACGCTCCTGCACCACGCCGAAGTTTTGCGCACCCGCGAAGTGCACGCGGTCGGCGATCCCAACGTCGACGGCGAGTTGGCGCAATGCCTCCGCCTCGGGGCCGTCCCCGATCAGCGTGAAGGCCCACGCTAAGTCGGGGTCCAGTACGCGCAGCCGTCCAAGCCCCCTCAACGCCAGATCGAATCCTTTCACGTTCAACAGTCGCCCAACGGAAAGAATGCGCCATGGCGGGTTCCACGCGCGGCGCTGCGCGAGCACCGCGCCGCGCTCAAGCTCGGCCACGGACATCAACGCCGGGGGAAAGCTGACGAGATGCGATTGCGCCGCCGGACCGTAGATCAGAACCGGCCCACGACTCCGCCGAGCCAGGGCACGCTCGATGCGTGCCGGTATCCGCTCGCCCGGGAAGTCGCCGAAGAAGCCCGCCCACTTGGTGATGTGTCGGACGCCGCGCGCGTCGGCGAGCACGCGCGCAAACAACGCCGGGTGACCTGGTGCCCGCAGCAGTACAATATCACTCTGCCGAACGAGGCGGTTCAGCGCGAGGAGAAGACCTGGTAGTTGCGCCGCCCGTCGCATCTGCGCCCGGGTCCCGTACCCCATCGAATAGTCGACCGGATGCCAGCGGATGTTCGGCGCCTGATACGCGGCCTGATTCCCGCGCAGCGGCCCCTCAGCTCTCGGTGCACAGATCTCGACCTCTCGGAACAGACCGGCCCAGATTTCCATCTCGCGCACATAGGGCTCGTAGGCGAGGGGAACACCATGTTCGCCCTGCCAGTGAGGCACGTGGGTCACGACGCCGATGCGGTAGTCGAATCGAGCGCGCCGCCGCGACACGCCACTGCTCATGGTATCCATGCGTCGTCCACCAGCTCACGCGCCCGCTCTGGCCCAGCGTGGAACAGACAATCAATCACCGACAGGCCAACGAGCGGTGTTCCCGTTCCGCGCGGGTACTGCGTGCGAGCAACGTCGAACTGCTGCCATATCACGTCGATGCCCGCGGAGGCGAAGGCCTCTTCGCGCATATACTGGCGCCCACCCTTCCCTGCAATGTACGACGATGCGCCGACAGCTTCGCACAACTTTACCAGTCGGTCCGTGGGTTCTGTTTCCACCACCGACAGCTCACTTGCCACGACGACGCGTGCCGTAGCGATTCCGAGCAAGTCCAACACTACCCGGAAGAGGCGATAGTTGACGTCGGCCAGCCGGTTCGAGGCTCCCGCAAGTTCCGCGTGCAGCGGCTCCCAACATTCGGCAAAGTGCGCAGCCTTGCCGTACATTTGTTGAATCGTCTTGCCCACGCGATCCTTCCACCGCGGCTCCGCTACCTCGACCGCATTGATCGCCGTGTCGAGGTGGGCATGCACCGGCAGTGTGAGCCACCGTTCTACTCCGTCCACGCCGGCAATCCGCGTTCGATTCTGAAAGTAGTTCTTGCGGAATTGCACCGTATCCAGCCAGATGAATACATCGCTGCGGGCAACCTTGTTCAGGTAGCCGAGCCACGGCAGAAAATGCGGCTGATGGGCGGCAGCGATCACGTGATGAGCCTGATGAGCTCGAAGCATTCGGCATACTCTCGCCCAACCTGTTTGCCGCGAACGCGCGCCAGATCGCCGACGATGTCGTTCGAGAAGAACAGGCGTCGCTTCTGGGTGGCGAATGCATTGATCGCGGCGACCTTGGTCTCGACCTCCTCGCGTGACAACGTGATGAACACATCCATGGGGAAGTCCATGCTGTTCCAGGGCAACTCGTAGCCGAGCAGCGTCGTGAATTTGAACGCGCGCCGCGCTTCGGCGTAGACCACCTCGTGTGATTGATGGATATCCTTTCCGTTAGGAATGAGTACCAAGGTCGGCCGAATATCGCGATTCAGATCGTAGAACAGCTGTAAGATCTCCGACCGCGTGCTGAACAGGTCCCGGGGGTCGAACTGGCGAAGGATTGTCCGGTTCGGGGTGAGCCCGAGAATGCGCGAACTCTCCTCGAACTCCTTCATGAAGATATTCTCGTCCACCAATGGTGGCATCGAGAGTCCGACGTAGTAAACTTCGTTTGTCTTCACCAGTCGCGAGATGATGGCGCCGGCGCCGAGCTCGACGTCGTCGATATGCGGCGCGATCGCGATGACTCGTTGGTCCTTCAACGAGAGCATGTGATAATCTCCGAGAAGCGGTCGAGTTCTGGTCAGCGAGTGCTGCGTGCGGCGCGCTCCGCGACCCGCGTTGCGGCCGCGGTAACAACGGTATGCGATACGGCGTGCATCAATAACTGATCGCCCACCGACTGGACGGTCGCGAAACCGAGCGCCTGGTAGAGCGCAATGGCGGGATGATTGCGCGCGTCCACCTTGAGCGACAGGAGAGCGCCTCCCGTCGCTTCCGCAGCGTTCGCGACGCTTCCCACGAGCGCAGCACCCAAGCCCTTGCCGCGCGCCGGCGTATCGACGCCGACGCGGTGGATGTGCACCGCATTGGCTTTCCGCGATGCGACCGCGAAGCCTTGCACAACGCCATGCGCCGTGGCCACGCGGGATAACTCCCACTTGCCGGGCAGGTCGTGCAACCAATGCGATGTGGTCCACCGCTCGCCCAGCGTGTCGCGATCAATCTCGCAAAGCCGCGCGACCCAACGCAACGCCTTGTGCCGAGTGAGCGGCACGATTGCAGCGGTATCGTCGGCGCTCAACGACAACGGCCGCTCATTGTCCAACGGGCACTGATACTTGCGACGCGGCGGCGAGAGGTCGAACTCCCCCGCGCGGTCGCTTGCGGCGCGCCCTTGGTCTCGAGCTACTGGCGACCAACGCGAAGCCTAAGAACATGCCGGCGAATGGGTCCATTCCCGAAACCGTACCTGCAACAACGAGAAAGGACATGATGCCGACCAATGGAACCAACTCGCCTGTCCACGTCCAGTGTCGGTACGCGATCCAAGCAGTTCGTCCCAGAAGGACGAGCAGCGCCGCGAGGCCGATCACCCCGAGTTCGACGCCGATCTGTAGGTAAAGAGAGTGCCACGCCATGTCATTACCGCGTTTAAACCTCACTTTCTCATCGAGCAGCGAGTACCTCGCGTACACGTCCCTGCCGCGGCCCGGTCCGAAGCCCCAGGGGGGAGCGTGCGCCATGACCAAAGGGAAGAGCATCCACTGATCGGATCGGCCATCTGTTTTTTGCAGAAGACTGCGGTCGGGTGAGAAGGTTCGAAAGAACCATCCCTGTAGCGATGCTCCCCCGGTAGTCTGCATGACACCGACGGTGGCGAAGACAAGAACAGCGAGCGAGGTCAGTATAAACTTCCGCTGCGCACCGCCAAGGACGAGCACGAGCAGCAGGTCCACAGCGGCCGTTAGCCAGCTTGCCCGGGATGTGGAGAGTAACAGCAGGACCCCGACAATGACGCACACTGCGAGTCGTAAGCCGGTCCTTCGCTGCAACATGATCCAGCGGCCGCCGTCTCCAATGCACAGCGCCAGCATCATCGCCAGCGGTACCCCGTAGGTCACCGGGTTGCCCAACAGGACGCCACCGATGACCGCGTAGCTGAGTCGATCGCTCAAACCCACGAACGCCAATCCGATCGCGATGAGCGTTATCAGCACACCGAACATGGCTGTCGCCAACATCTGACGTCGCGGCGCCAGCACGAGTATAGCCGCTGCGGCCAGAACCATTTCGCCGATGCGCAAATTGCGCGAGTAGTCCCCGGAAAGCGCGAAACTGACGACCCAGTAAAAAAAGGCGAGGAAGACAAAGACCAGCATACCGGCGGTACGAAGTCGCTTGAAATCAGTCGGCGAGCGCAGCACGAGATTGGCGATGGGGATAGCCAGTAAGATCAAGACCGAGTTGTAAAAAAACAGATCGCGCAACAGCGTGAGTGCCGGCATCGCGCCAAGTACGAGCACCAGATCCGCTGGTGGCGCACGGAAAAAAACATCCGCGAGCACAAAAACTATGATCGTTCCGAACAACCATCGTGCACCAAATGTCGGCAGGCCCATGCGGAGCGCGACCATCGTTGGGACGACACTGAATAGGAGTTGGGCGAGCGCGATCCAATCCAGGCGGTCGCCAGCCAGCGGCATCCGGGCGCTTTGCGTTGCCGGTGCAACGCGGCCATGCCACGCGGTCAGTCGATCCGCGCCGCGGCCAGGCCGAGCCGGAGCGGAGCCGCTCACTGCACGTCCCGTGGACGAGTGCGGCGAATGCGTGTCATGCGCGGGCATCGAATCTACGAGGCCGAGCTGTAGAGCACGACATCGACTCCCCCGTACCGTAGGACGTGGCGCAGCTCGTAGCTCGCGCGATGCTCGATGATGTGTCGTCGAGTCGGGTAGAGATAGACAAGCCAGACAATGCGCGGCGCACGAGTTCGTGATTGATCGATTCGATCGAGCAGCAGTTCCATAACCACATCGTCGAAGGGGTTGAAGAGATAGAAGACGTTTTGATCATCGCAAATGTCGTATTCGGCGACGTCAGCTTCGACGATCTCAATTGGTATGGTGACCCCGGTCCGGCGTCGAAAAATCTCTACGTTGCGCCTAGCGATGGTACACAGCGCGGGCGAAAACTCGATACCCACGAGACGCACGAAATCGTATCGGGCAGCCATGAGCAACGCACGCCCCATTCCGCATCCCACGTCGACGAAGACGCTACCGGGCGGTACAGCCAGGCGCCGCATAATACGGTGGAAGAGTGCCGGCGTTGACGGTTGATAGCCAACTCCGCGCGTCTTGTTCCGGCTCTCGATTGTGAGATTCTTCAACTCTACCGACGCTCGGGTATCGGTGCCGTAACGCAGGTCAAATGTGTAGTGGTTCAGGGTACTGAGCACGTCCTCGGCCATAGTGCGCATGCCGCGCTCCCGCAACCCGAAACTGAACCAACGCCAGAACCGGACAACCGTGCCGAATCCGCCGCGCGGGGGCAGTGGCTTCCTGTGGTGGCTGTTGGATGCCATGTGTGCGCCTGCTCCTGGATCTCGCACGGGTGCGCCGCGCGCGCCATGGCCCCGTTGCGCCAATTCCCCTTTCTCCTATGATCGCAGGCGACGTACCGCATTGCAACGTCAGCCTACCTGGACGATACGCGTGCGCGCGCTCGACCTGCGATCTGCCGCGACGTGAAACTTCGGAGGAACACGGGGACAAAACGACCACCGCCGCGTCTCTGGGGAGAGGCGCGGCGGTGAGGTAACAGCGTTCAGTATCGAGATCAAGAGGTGGGGCGGAGCACGACGAAAGCGGCGAAGCGAGTCCCAGTATTGGGGACAGCGGCTTGCCAGCCGGTGATGGGGGTGGGGGGAGTGACGGCGCTGAGGGGGAGCGAGACCGTGCCGCCGCCGTAGGTGCCGCTCTCGACGGGGGCGCCGAAGAAGTTTT
>JANWIF010000017.1 GCA_025450035.1 Gemmatimonadaceae bacterium | reverse complement strand
GATGACCTAGACATTCGTGAAGGTCGAGCTATCGAGCACCGTGGCTCGCGCTCGGAGAAAACTGGTCACGATCGAATCGGCCGGCGCGGTGTGCCACACGAACCCTTGCGACACGACCATCCAGTACCGGTCGTGCACGCCGGCGTCCCGCATCCGCCGGCCGATCTGCGACGTGTCGCGCAGATCGAACAGGACCGGGTCATACACGTCCAATGACGCATCGATCGGAATGCCGAACACCGGCGCCTGGCCGTGATCGGCTCTCGTGTAGTAGTACCGGAAGGGGAGAATCGCTTCCGGTCCGATTACGAGAATCGGCTCGTCCGGGGTGCCGTGTTGCGCGACGAACGCCGCGGCGCCGCGCGAGTCGGCGACATCCACGTGGCGCTCGAAGCTGACCAGCGCGAGCAGCGCGGCCGCGATGAGCACGCCACCGCCCACCCAGCGCCACACTCCCGGGGCGATGCGGGCGGTCCAGAGCGTACAGAGGAGAATGAACGCCGGGGTGAGGCAGGCGAGGTGCCGGGGATAGACGGACACGACGTTCGAGAACTGCAGCCCGAGCAGCCCTGCCGCGGGAGCGGCCAGCGCCAGGAACAGCGCGGGCTCCAGCCAGCGATAGGTCGCCAGGTCGTGGCTCGACGCGTATGCATCCGGCGGATGCGACGACGTCGCGGTCGTGCCGCGCGGCACGCCCCGGTCCGGCACCACGAAGCGCAGCATTACGACGAACAGAATCATCCCGCCGATGATGATCGCGCCGAACGAAGTCTGCGTCAGGACCGGGGCATCGCCGAACACTCCGGCGAGAAACGCGGCCGGGGGGTTGGTGGAGGGACCGCCCGCGAGATAGCGCATCGCCGGCTGCGGCACGATGGCCGGGACCGGGTTGATGTTTCTCGTCAGTTGGTCATGGACCACCGTGAGCCAGGGCACGAACGCAAACGCCACGACCGTCAGTGCGATCGTGAGCCAGCGCCGGCCACGTTGGAGCACGGCTGCGGCGACCCACTGCCCGGCCAGCAGGAAGCCCACGTAATAAAACGACATCAGGCCGGCATAGGCGCCGATCGCGTACAGCGTCGCGTCGAGCCAGGAGCGATTGTCCTGGCGATCCATGATGCGGACGAAGAAGTACATCGTCCACGCCGAGAAGAAGAGCGCGAGCGCATAGGGCCTGGCTTCGGCGGCCGCCCAGACGACGGTCGCGGTCACCATCGCGAACACGGGCGCCGGGATCCCGCGGCGCCCGGTGTTGTCCGGGCGAGTGGCCCAGAGGAACGCCATGCATCCGATCGCGGCGAGCGTGGACAGGAGGCGCATCCAGTGCACACTCGGCGATCCGAGCCGCAGCCAGAGGTTGAGCAGGATGAAGTACAGCGGCGGCTGCGTCTCGAAGTGGATCGCCTGATGCCACGTCGCCGCGAGCGTGCGGCTCGCCGAATGCAACGAGTACGCTTCGTCGACCCAGAGACTCTTGTGGACGGAGTTCCAGATCGTGATCGCGATGAGGCCGGCCACCGAGGCAGCCAGCACCCACCGTGATCGCATGCCTCGAGCGTTGGTCGCGTCCACGGTCGGCTGAGCGGGCGGCTGTGATACGGCCGCTACGGTCGGCACGCAGTAGCTCCGGGAACGTTACGTCGCGGCGGCGTCAGCTAGCACTCAAACCGCGGCGGCCGCGACCTGGCCGGTGCTGCCGACCGCGCGCCGGAGCAGGACAGACCCTGAGCCCAGGCCAGCGGGAATCGCCGCCACGGGTCCCGGGTCGACGATCGCACACCCCGTGACGCAGGTACCGGCCAGCTTCTGCACATCGGCGAATTGCACGCGATTGAACTTGTCACTCGCATAGCGGTCATTGAGGAAATCAACCACTTCCTGTACCTCGTTGGCCAATCCGCGTTCCACCGCGCGGAACGCGCCGGTCACGGAGTCGATCTCCGCCGGCGTCGGCGCGCGGTGCCCGCGGCCGATACCGGTATACACAAGTCCACGCTTGGTGATATCCGCCGCGTGGTAGACGTTGCAGCCATCGACGACACCACGCGCCTTCGGCGCGGCGTCGAGCATCGCATCGCGGCCGCTCACGTAGTCGCGGTGAGCTGTGCACATCACGAGCCACTCCGCGTCCTTGACGGCTTCCTTGATGTCACGCGTGAAGTGCTCAGTCAGCCCGAACTTGCGAAGATTCTGGTCGTCGCCTTTGACATACGGATCGTGCAACCGGACCCGGCAGCCGCGCGCCAACAGGAGCTTGCCGAGCGAGAGCGTCGGGGAATTGCGGGTGTCTTCAGAATTGAAGCGATACGCCGTCCCGAGCAGTGCGACCGAGCGCCCATCCACGGGGCCCAGCACGCGCTCGGCGAGGCGCACAGTCTCGGCGGGCGATGCATCGTTGATGCGGCGCGCTTCGAGAATCAGGCTCCGGCTCGTGTCGCCTTTGCTCTCGAGGCGGCGCCACCACAGGAGAATCCCGTCTTTTGGCAGACAGTGGCCGCCGACACCGACCGTCGGGACGAGCAGTCCGCCACTCGGAACGGCGTTGGGGTCGGCACTGGCGGCGTCCGCCTGGGCGAGCCGTGTGTTGACCTGATCGCGCACCTTATAGAAGTCGATGTTGCGGGCATCGCAGTCGCGTGCGACTTCCGCGGCGAACGCAATCCGCACGTCCCGGTACGCGTTCTCGAGTGTCTTGACGACTTCCGCGGTCATGCTGTTGGTGGGATAGAGCGTCCCGCGGGTCACGATCCGGGCGTAGAGTTTCTTGATCAGTTGCGGCGTCGCGGGGTGCAGGCCGGCCACGAGTTTGTCCGACGCGGCGACGCGCTCCACCAGACGGCCGGGCATGACGCGGTTCGGGCTATTGCCAAGCAGGATGTCGCGGCCTTCGATCAGCCCATACTTGGCGAAGTGCTCGCGGATGACCGTCGCCATCGACGACGGCGCGAGCGTCGACTCGAAGACGATGAGCGGCACGTTGCCGGGGGGGCGGGTCCGCAGCGTCTCCGCGACATGGGTCAGCGCCTCGAACAGCGGGCCGTAATCCGGCGCGATGCCGGCCTTGTCAGTCTGCACGCAGACAAGGATGACATCCGCGTCTCGCAGGCCGGCGTAGTCGCGGGTCGCGCTGAGCAGGCCAGCGGCGACGGACTCCGCCACGACGCGGTCGAGATCGGGCTCGACACCGCCAATCGGAGACTTGCCGGCGTTGATCGCGTCGACCTTCCAGCCGGATGTGGGTGAGTCGCGCTGGACGACGACAACCCGGGCCGGGGTGTCGCTACCCTCGCAGATGCGAGAGTGCGCGAGGAGCGCAGCCATCGGCATCCCGACGATGCCGGGTCCGATCACCGCGATCTTACGAACTTGCCAGGATTGAACGCCGCGGTCGTCGAGAGTCAGGGGCACGGGAGAATCGCTCGTGTTGTCGGAAAACGTGACGTACGGGAACGAAGTGGGACGGGTCAGTGCAGCCGATCGCTAGGCCGCGTCGATGAATTGCCGGTGCCAGAGCTCGAGGTTGAGCAATCCCCACAGACGCCGCCCGAATGCAGACTCGCCGTCCATGAGTTTCGCCACCTCGCGGGTATCGAAGATACCGCGATCGCGGGCCCGGGAAGACAGCAGCACGTCGGCAAAAAAGTCACGTGACGCGCCCTTGGCCCACAGATGCATCGGCACTGGGAACCCCATCTTGTCTTTACGCTCGGCGACCCGCCGAGGCAACAGATTGGCCGTTGCCCGGAGGAGCATGTACTTCAGCTCGCCCCCACGGAACTTCATGCGCGGCGGCATGCTGGTCACCAGGTCGGCGACCCGGTGGTCGAGGATGGGCACGCGCGATTCCAGCGACGCCGCCATGCTGACGCGGTCCTCGACGTGGAGGAGCGACGGCAAGCCGGTCACCAGGTCGAAGTGCGTCATCTTGTTGTAGTAGGACTGCGTGTCCGGGTGATTGAACACCGCCTGGAATCGCGCGAAGAGGTCCTCGCGATGATACGTCGCGCGGAAGTCCTCGCTGAAGAGTGACAGGGCGCCCCCGCTGCGGTCGACGAGCCGGAAATAGCGCCGGTCCATAGGTTCGAAGACATCCTGGCGCCAAAACGTCTGCAGCATCGGCGCGTATTGCCGAAGCGCAGGCAGGTTCGGGATGATCGACTTGAGCGACACGATGTGCTCCGCCTCTTCGTTGCTTTCGAAGATCGCCCCCTTGATGGCCTGCTCGAGGTAGGCCACGAGGTATCGGGCGTAGCCACCGAAGATCTCGTCGCCGCCCTGGCCCCCGAGGACGACCTTCACCGTCTGGGCGGCGCATCGGGCGACGATGAACTGCGGAAAGAGTCCGGGGCCGGCAACCGGCTCGTCCATCTGATAGACCATGGACGGCATGAGATCCACGAACTGCTGCTCGGTCGGGACAATCTCGTGCACCGTCGCCTGGCACTGGGCCGCCACTTCCCGCGAGTACCGCGTCTCATCGAACTCCGGACCTTCGCGGAACACGCCGGTGAACGTGTGGAACGGCGGCGCCGCATGCGGCGCCGCAAGCAGCGTCACGATACTCGAATCGGTACCACCGCTGAGATAGGCGCCGACGGGCACGTCACTCCGGAGCTGCAGCCGGATCGCATCTTCGAGCAGCCTCCGCACCTCGACGACGAAATACTCCTCGGTGTGGTACGGGTCGATGGTAAACCGGGGCTCCCAGAAACATTCCGTCCGGCGGTCCCCAGAGGCCAGGTCGATCATCTGCCAGTGCCCCGGGCGCAGCTTACGGACTCCCGAGAACATGGTGTTCTCGCCCGTGACGAACTGGAAGGTGATGTATTCCCGGATCGCATCGTGGTCGGGCGCCGCGGTGACCGACGGATGCTGCAGAAGCGCCTTGATCTCCGATGCGAAAAGGATGTGCCGGTCAGAGACGGCGTAATAGAGCGGCTTGATGCCGAAGTGGTCGCGGGCGACGAACACGGTCTGCCGGTCCCGATCGTACATCAGGAACGCGAACATGCCGTTCAGCCGCTTCACGCATTCGGGCCCGTACTCCGCGTACATCGCCAGAATGACTTCGGTATCGGACGTCGTGCGGAAGCCGTGGCCGCGCTGCTGCAATTCGGCGCGCAGCTCCACGTAGTTATAGATCTCGCCATTGAAGACGATGGTCAGCGGCCCCGTGGTCATGGGCTGTGCGCCCGTGACCAGATCGATGATGGCGAGCCGTTTATGATAGAATCCGACAGGCCCGTCGATGAAGCAGCCTTCCCCATCGGGGCCACGATGGCGAATCGCATTGGCCATGTCCGTGAGCACGGCGCGCTCCACGGGCTGCCGGTCGCGATTGATGATGCCGACGATGCCGCACATGGTCAGGCGCTCACGACGCACCGGCGCTGGCGCGCGCAGCACGCGGCGCCGAGACCGGGGGAAGGGCGGGCCGCAGCGCGGGTGCGCGGCGGGCGAGAATCGCGCGGGCGTGTGTGCTCATGTCCACCAGGCGGAAGTGCTCGCCGAGGATCCGGAGCACGCGCGTGAAGAGCTGAACCTTCCGGTACCCCGCCAGATCCATCCCCGGGAAAAATTGCAGTGCCGGTGCCTGGTCGCCGCCCAGCAGGTCGAGCGGATGCAGCAGGAAACTCGGCTCGGTCCCGGTGAGGCGGCACATCGTGATGGCGAACCGCAGGTACGCGACCATCGCCGCTTCCGAGACCCGGCTCAGATACAGCAGATAGCTGAGATGGAACGGCGTCTTCACCACGGGGATCGTGGTGACCGGAATCTCGAGCAGCGTCCGTCCTGACGGCAGCGACCAGCGGTACGGCTGCACCGGCCTGAATCCGTCGCTCGCCGAGCCAAACAGTGCGGCGCGCTCCTCGCGCTGGGCGGGGGTCAGGTGCGCGGTCCAGAAGTAGTAGGCGCGGGCCAGCGGGCCAAGATACGTCGGCAGCGTCGACGCATCATAGATATAACCGCGATCGACGAGCACCTCGAAGAGCGTCGGGCTCCAACTGAAGCCCGGCCCCCGGAATCCCACCGGCCGCTGCCCGGTAGCGGCTTCGATTGCGGCCTCCGCGTTGCCGATCTCGGAGGCCAACTGCTCCGGCGTGTAGCGGTGCAGCCAGGGTTCGTGCTCGAACGAATGGTTCCCGACTTCATGCCCCGCCGCGATCACGGCACGAAGCTGATCGTGGTGGGCGGGGACTGCGGCGTCACGTCCCACCACGAAGAACGTGATGCGCATGCCGAGCGTGTCGAGGGCGCGCAGCGTGGTGTCGAAGAACACATCATAGTACGACGGGCGCGCCTCCCACCCGGCGTCGCCATGCGTCTTCATGTACGACCATTGGTTGTCGACGTCGAGCGACACGCTCGCGAGGGGGCGGGAGTCTGTCATGGCGGCTGGCGATGCGCTCACGACGCGGTTCCCGCGGCTGGAGCCCGGGCCGGTGATGCGGCCGCGCGCCCGGAGGCCGGGGGCGACGAGCCGTTCTGCCCGTGCGGCGCCGGCCCGGCGCCGGGACGGATCAGCGGAGCGAGCGCCACGGCCTGCCGGGCCGCCAATGCGAGGGTCTCATTGACGTTGAGCGTCCCGTACGCGATCTGCGCCGAGTTCACCACGAAAACATTGCCGATCGACGTCTGGAGCGGCGGCAGCAGGGACCGCGAGTAGTCGATCGTCGAAATCGCGTGCACCTCGCGGACGCGTGCGACGCGTGATGCCAGCACGTCGCTCTGCCGGAACTGGGGATACATTCGGGCGAGCGTCGCAACCGTTTCGGCCACCAGGTCGTCGTCGCTGCGCTTCCACGTCGGATCATCCTGGGCCAAATAGCGCGGGAGATAGACGAGTGACCGGCCGCCGAACGCAGCGGGATCCACGAGCGCCGTCATCTCGATCACGCCGGTGAACGGAATACCGGGGTCCGTGATGTTGGTGACGTAGTAGTCGGCGAGGGGGCGAGCCAG
>JANWIF010000016.1 GCA_025450035.1 Gemmatimonadaceae bacterium | reverse complement strand
CCGTAGTAGCTGATCGGCACTTCGTACACGCGCGCATCCATCTGGGCCAGGCGCGCCACGATCTCCGGCTCGATCCCGAATCGCGCGTTGGTCAGGTGCATGCGACGGAACGCCGCCATCGTGAACGCCTTGTACCCCACTTCCATATCCGTGAGGTTGAGATTCGTGAACATGTTCGAGAGCAGCGTTAGGCCCTGATTGCCCACGCGATGCCAGAAGTAAAGCACGCGGTGCGCGCCGCCGCCGCCGAACCGCGTGCCGACGACCGCGTCCGCTTGTCCGTCGAGTATGGGCTTGATCATCGCCGGGATGTCGTGCGGGTCGTACTCCAGGTCGGCGTCCTGAATAATCGCGATGTCGCCCGTGGCGTGCTCGCGCGCCGTCTGGATCGCTGCCCCCTTCCCGCGATTGACCGTGTGCCGCGCCAGGATCAGCCCACGCGGTCCATCGGCGAGCCGACTCTGCAGGCGCTCGTATGTCGCATCGCGCGACGCGTCGTCCACGGCGACGATCTCCAACCGCAGCCCCAGCGAGGCAAGCCGCTCCCGTTGGGCGAAGAGCGCGCGCACGGTTCCATCGATGGTGCCTTCTTCATTGTAGCAGGGGACCAACACGCTGAGCTGCGAAAAGTGCGATTCGGGCATCGAAGAACCGAAACAGGGACGAGATCGATTTCAGTGTTGTTCGAGACTGTCCATAGTCTGGTCGGTATTGGCCTTGACCGATGAACGTGTCTTGCCGCCGGCACGGTTCACCATGCGCGTCACCACATCTTCCTGGTTCACCTGCGCGTCCGTCCAACCCCACCAATAGCCTACCACCACGCCAAGGGCCAGCAGTATCAGCACTTTTCGCATGAAGATCTCTCCTGGAGACAGGCACTCTAAAAGAGACTCTCCGTCTGAATATCCGGTAACTCGCGGGCCGGACGAAACGTAGCGGGGTCGGGAAGAGGATCGGGGGCAATCGTCACCCGACCCTGCGCACGCTCGGCGATCAACCAGTCGTCAAACCCCGATTCTACCGCGCCCTCCGACGCATCCTGGCGCGCCGCGGCGCGCGTGGCGAGGATGTTCGCATACTCATTCTGGGGATGCCCTGCGTGACCGCGAACCCACCGCCACGCGATACGGTGTGGACGCGCCTCCTCGACCAGTTCCTGCCAGAGCGCGAGGTTCTCAATGGCTCCCGTTTTACGCCGCCATCCGCGGCGCATCCAGTCGTACACCCACGAGGTCATCCCATCAATCAAATAGCGCGAATCACTCGTGAAAACTACCCGACACCGCCTGCCGGGCCCGAGCCGCGCGGCGAGACGTACACCCTCGATTGCCGAACGAAGCGCCATGCGGTTGTTCGTCGTAGCCGGCTCGGCGACCCAGTAGTCGCGTCGCATCGGCTCACCGTATGGGTGCCGAGCGGTCTCGATGAGGCCGCCCGCACCACCAGCGTTGTCACCCTCGCGGCCGTTGCCCAGGCACGACTCGTCGGCGTAGATCGCAACGAGCGGGGCGGAGCGGACGACGTCGGTATCGGTCATCGAGTCATGTGTGGGAGTCAGGTCAACGCACAACTTGAATGTCGTCCAGGTCGTCGAGCAGGAACTCCATACGCTCACCTGTGGTCGGGTGCACGGCTTCGATGACTTCATGGCGACCGCTCGTGCGCAACCGCGCGGGCACGACCACGTACTCCGTGCCGCGCCGCTGAATTGCTATCCGTTGCCCGGCGGCGATGGCACGCTCGAGCGCATCGTACTGCGCGGACGTCAGACGCGCCACGTGCTCTCCCTGCACCATCGAGTGGCCAGTGCGGTGAGCACGCGCGTGGCGCGCTCGATCTCTGCGATGTCGACCCATTCTGCGGCCGCATGGGCGAGCCCGATGTCCCCAGGGCCGTAGCAGATTGCGGGAATTCCTGCCTCGTTGAGTAACGAGGCATCGGTCCACGCGCTCAGCCCCTCGATGCGAATGTCTTCTGTCGATTCAGTGAGTGCTGCGGCCAACTCGCGCACGATCGGCGCGTCGGGTGACACATCGCTGGGACTCTGCGCAATGTCCAACGACAGCTCGACATCGAACGAGGGACGGCGTTGACGGACACGACCAGCGGCCTGGCGTAGTTCCTCGAACGCCTGCGCTGCGGTCTCGCCCGGAAGCGTGCGGCGTTCGATGCGCAGCGTACACCGATCGGGGTACGTGGACATCCCCGTGCCACCCTCGATCGTGGATGCGTGCCATGACGCGTGGCCCAACAACGGGTGCGTGCGCCGTGTTAGCTCATGCTCCTCCAGCGCGTCGAGCTCGGCCAGCAACAGGCCCGCGTGGCGGATAGCATCGATTCCAATGTCATAACGGCTTCCGTGTGCCGCGCGCCCACGCACCGCGATGGTGAGCCAGGCGAAACCCCGATGCGCCGGCGCAATGGCCAAGCGCGTCGGCTCGGTGACAATGGCGGCGTCGGCTCGCACGCCCTCCGCGATCACGGCTCGCGTGCCGATGCTATCATACTCCTCATCGGCCACGGCCGCGATCACGACTTCGCCCTCCAGGCCGGCATCGGCAGCGCGGGCGGCCGCGGCGCACATCGCGGCTACTCCAGCCTTCATGTCCGTCGCACCGCGTCCCCAGAGACGCCCCTCCCGCTCGACGGCGCCGAACGGTTCGTGCGTCATCGCGTCCACGCCCACGACGTCGAGATGTCCGTTGAACATGAGCGTGCGACCTCCTGCGTGCCCAACGCGGGCGATTACGTTGGGCCGGCCGAGTGACGCGTCCCGCACCTCGACCGCGAAGCCCCACGCGCGCAGTACGTCTGCCAATGCGCGCGCCACAGCTCCCTCGCCCGGCGCCCCAGGTACGAGCGACGGATTGCGGGAATCGATGAGCACGAGCTCGCGCGTCAACGCGACCGCGTCACCGCGTGCTACGCCCATCCCAACCACTCCACATCAGTGTTCCAGCACATGCGAGCCTACCTCATCAATGGAAAACGATAAGGGTTGGGCCACCGCGGACACGGTCGCCCGAACATTGTCGGTGCTGCTCTCGGATGCGATCACCAGCACACTTCCTCCGCCGGACGCACCAAGCGCTTTTCCACCCACTGCACCAGCACGGCGCGCAACATCGAGCACTCGCTCGATTCCTGGCGTGGTGATCCGCGCGTGCAGCGACCGTTGACACTGCCAGTGCTCGTCGACCAGTGCCGCCACCTCGTCGATGGTGCCGTGCTCGATCGCGTCCGTCATCTGCCCCGCGAGTTCCTTCATACGGGCGAGTGCACGCACCACCTGTGCATTACCTGCGCGATACGCGTCCATCACCGCGGTGATCGTGTCGCCAGAGATGCGCGACTCGCCGGTAAACACGACAATGCACCGTCGTTCCAATTCCGAACGTCGTGCGGCGGACAGCGGAATGCGCTGCGCAGTCACCGACGTTCCGAACTGCATCGCCAGCGCTCCGCCGAGTGCCGCCGCGTAGTGGTCCTGACTTCCGCCTGGCACTCGCAACTCTTCCGTCTCGACCATGCGGCTGCGCTCAGCGAGCGTGACGGGCTCCGCCGCTTCGCCGCACCAAGCGGCCAGTGCCGCTTGAATGGCCACACCCGCGGCCGACGATCCGCCCAACCCGGCGCCGCGCGGAAAGTCGTTGCGCAGCAGGAGCGATATGCCATCCAGCCCGGCACGGCGTAGCGCCGCATGCGGCAAGTCCCGGTCGACATCTGCCGCATCGATGGAGACGCCTACGGCGCGCGCCGACAATCGCACCGTCGCATAGCGGGCGATGGCCACGCTGCACACACACCCGCCTTCCTGGAGCGGGTAGGGTGGTACGTCGGTCCAACCGCCGCCGAAATCGATGCGCACTGGGGCACGTGCCGCTACTTGGTGCATTGGCTCAGCTCGAGTGATGGTGTTCGATGAGCCGCCGACCGGCGCGCGTGCATGCGGTGAGTGCGAGTATGAGCGCGAACCGCATCGCCGGGTGCATATTCAAAGGAAGCATGCTCGTATGTCGAAGGAGATCGAAAACTAGTCCGCGTCGGCTCGATTGCCAGACGCACCCCTGTCGTCCATGATTGAGCGGTTGTGTTTCCGCGTGCTCGCCGGTGACCGATGCCCGATTTCTCACGATACCTCATCGACCGAACGCTCATCATGCTCTCCAATCGTGAGCCGTACGAGCATCGGTTCGTGGAGGGCGTGGCGGGCGACCGAGCGATCGAGGTGCGTCAGCCGCCGGGCGGCGTGGTGTCGGCGCTCGATCCTACGATGCAGGCCACTCACGGCGTATGGGTGGCGTGGGGATCAGGCAGTGCCGACCAACGGTCCGCCGACGCCGAGGGGCGCCTGCGCGTCCCACCGCAGACGAGTGCCTATACGCTGCGCCGCGTTTTTCTCGAGCCGGCCGACGTCGACGGATTTTATCTCGGCTTCGCGAACAGCTCGCTATGGCCGCTCTGCCACCTTCTCGTGCAGCACTTCGAGTACCGTGACGAATACTGGGAGCGCTATCAGAGCGTCAACGCGAAATTCGCAAACGTGGTGGTGGACGAAGTGCGCCGCGCGGAAAAGAAACCCATCGTCTGGATCCAGGACTATCACTTCGGCCTCGCCGCCGCGATGATCCGCGACGCGGGCGAGCCGCTGTTCGTTCACCAGTTCTGGCACATCCCCTTTCCCCCCGCCGACATTCTGCGGCTGCTGCCCGTGGGCGTGGACGAGGCGTTGCTGCGCGGACTGTTGGGCAACGATCTGATCGAGTTCCATACCGAGCGCTACGCCCTCAATTTCCTCGGATGTGTGGCCGAGTTCATTCCCGATGCCGAAATCGACTCGGAGACGTTCGTCGTGCGGTACGAAGGTCGGGAGATCGAGGTGGGAGTGTTCCCGATCAGCATCGATGTCGAGCGGTACGAGCGCTTGGCGGCGGCGCCGGTGAACACCGCCCTTGCCGAGCGGCTGCGGGTCCGCTACGCCAAGAACTATTGCCGGTTAGGCGTGGGCGTGGACCGGGTGGACTACACGAAGGGAATCCCCGAGCGACTCCGCGCCCTGCGGGTGTTGTGGGAGCAGCATCCCGAGATGCGCGAGCGGTTCACGTTCCTGCTCGTGGCCACGCCGTCGCGTTCGGAGATCAGCGCCTATCGCGACCTCGAGGAAGAGATGGTGCGTGGCGTGCTGGAGATCAACGCGCAGTTTCGCACGCGGACGTGGACGCCCATCGTGCTCATTCACGAGAACGTGAGCGCCGAGCTCCTCGCCGGCGTGTACCGCGCAGCCGACCTGTGCCTCGTGTCATCATTGCAAGACGGAATGAATCTGGTGGCGAAGGAGTTTGTGGCCTGCCAGGTGGAGGAGCGCGGTGTGCTGGTACTGAGCCGGTTCACCGGTGCGGCGGAGGAAATCGATGGCGCGGTGTTGATCAATCCGTTCAACCTCGAGGGGTTCGTGGAGGGGATTCGCCGGGCCGTGAACATGAGTGACGGCGAGCGAAAGGTGCGCATGCATCGCATGCGTACCCAACTGCGCGCGCGCACCATCTTCGATTGGCTCGCGGCGATCCTGCTGCGCACGGAGGAGATCATCGCCGAACGGGCCCGCAAGACCGGCGCGGCGTGACGCGGCCGTTGCTGCCCGTGGCCGCGGATGTCGTCACGCGCCTGGCTGGGACTCCGCTGCTCGTGATGCTCGATGTGGACGGCACATTGGCGCCCATCGCCGCGCGGCCCGAGGACGCTGCTCTCCCGCCGGCGACGCATCGTGCGGTGGCGGCGTTAGCTGTGATGCCGGGCGTCGACGTGGCGTTTGTTTCGGGCCGCGCGGCGCCCGACGTTGCCCGCCTCACTGAGACGCCGGCGGCATGGATCGTCGGAAACCACGGCTACGAGATTGTGCGTCCCGACGGGGCTACGCTCGACGATCTCGCGTTAGGCAGAGAGCGCGATGCCGTGGCGGCCGCGACCCGCGCGCTCGTCGCCGCCACGTCAGCGATGCCCGGGGTGATCGTCGAAGACAAGCGGTGGACAACGAGCGTGCACTTCCGGCTCGCCGATCCGACGACCGTGCCCGCGCTGCGCGCGCTCGTGGAGCGCGTGGCCGCGCAGCACAACGTGCGGGTCACCGAAGGGAAGAGGGTGCTCGAGATCCGACCGCACGCCGGCGTGCACAAAGGAACCGCGGTGCGACGCCTGCTGCGCGAGGTGCTCGCCGAGCCTCACCGTAGCTCGGCCCTTTACGTGGGCGACGACACTACCGACGAGGATGCATTTTCGGCCCTGCGCTCGGAGATGCCGGACGCCGTGACGGTGCGCGTCACGTACCACGAGGCTGCGGGCACGTCGGCTGAATTCGAACTGCGCGATCCTGGCGAGGTGCTTCGGTTTCTCGAGTGGCTTGAGCAGTTGCGTGGCGAACTGCCTGGTACCCGATGATCAGCGCTTTTTCTTTCCGCTGGGGCGACTGGCAGCCTTCCCCCCCCCCTTGGCGGCCGGCCTTTTCTTGGCCGCTGCTTTCGGAGGCGCCTTCTTCGGAGGTGCGTGTTTGGCATGCTTCGCCGCCGCCGGTGAAGCCTTGGTGGGAGCAGCGGCTTTGGCTGGAGGCGGTGCCACTTTGACGGCTGCTACTTTCGAGGGCGGCGGGGCAGACGGTGTCGGTGGCGGTGTCGGCGCGCTCTTGGGCGGCGCCATCGTCGGAGGCCCCGGCGCAGGCGCCGCGGCAACGACAACTGGTCTTGCCATGGGCTTTCTCGTCGAGTTGGCTTCCTCGGCCTCACGCATGATCCGATCGGCTTCTTCCTGCGTCATCTGGCCACGCCGTACCATGTATTGGACGATGTCGCGCGCACTCTCGACGGCAAATCCCGTCAAGCCGGCGGCGGCATTGATTACGTCTTTGATGGCTTGGGCGATCTTGCTACCAGCTTCCTGGCTGATCTCCTGGGCCCGGAGCGCCATTTCGGCGACAGTATCGCGCGCGTCGGTGCTTCGGTGCCCCGGCGCCCGGCGAGGAGGTTGCGCGGGAACGATGACTGCCGGTTGCTCGGAGTCGACCTTGGTCTCTGCGGGCTGCGGCTTGTCCACCATACGATGGTGCGCTCCCTGAAGCACGGTGAGTACGCACGGGGTGCGTAACGTCGCGGATGACAAAAATCGGGGGTGCGAGCCCGATGAGGGCGCCCGCGGCTCACTGCCCGTCCGAGCCTTGGTTAGGCGCCGGTAAGTATATGATTTTGCGGCAGCTACGCAAGTCGTCAGGCTTCTGTCTGCTGACGGCTCGTCCCGTACGTATCTGCATGCAATACCGCAGGAATATAGTTGATATAACGCCATTATCAACCTACTATGACGCCATATAAGCACCAATTGGTACTTTCAGGACTCCGTGTACTTGATCTCACACGCGTCCTCGCCGGACCGCTTTGCACCATGATGCTCGGCGACCTGGGCGCGGATGTCGTAAAGGTGGAACGGCCCGGCTCGGGAGACGACACGCGTGGCTGGGGGCCCCCGTTCGACGAGCGAGGCGAGAGCGCCTACTTCCTGAGCATCAACCGAAACAAGAAAAGCATGGCCGCTGACCTCTCCGATCCGAGCGATCGCGCGGTCGTCGAGTCACTCATAACCGGCGCGGATGTAGTAGTGGACAACTTTCGCCGCGGAATGCTCGATCGATATCAAGTCGACGCCGAGCAGCTACTCGCCAAGTATCCGCGCCTGGTGTGGTGCACTGTTTCTGGTTTCGGCGCCGATAGCGATCGACCTGGTTACGACTACGTTGTACAGGCCGAGTGCGGGTGGATGGCGATCACCGGGGAGGCCGACGGGAATCCAATGAAGGTCGGCGTCGCGCTCGCCGACGTGGTGGCGGGAAAGGACGCGGCGATCGCGACGCTTGCTGCGTTGTTTGCGCGGGAGCGCACGGGTCGCGGACGACACGTGCGCACGTCGCTAGCGCAGAGCGCCACCGCCGCACTGGTGAACGTGGCGCAAAACGCGCTCGTGACGGGACGGGAGGCCGAGCGGTGGGGAAATGCGCATCCCAACCTTGTGCCGTACGAACTTTTTCACGCCCGTGACCGGCCGATCGTGATCGCGGTGGGTAACGATTCCCAATGGCGCGCGTGTGTACGCGCTCTGTCGCTCGACGGATTGGCAGGGGACGGCATCCTGGAGACTAATGCTGGGCGCGTTTCCAATCGGGCACGGATCGTGGCCGCGATGGCCGCACGCGTGCGCGAGCGCCCGGCGACCGCGTGGCTCACGGCCCTCGAAGCTGCGGGAGTGCCATGCGGCGTGGTGCGCACAGTGCTCGAGGCGTTGCGTGGGACGAGTGCATCGGCGCTGACCGGAGTCGGGCCCTCGGTGCCGGGCGTGGTGCGGTATCCGCCGCCGCGGCTCGACGAACACGGGCCGATGATCCGCGAGCGCGGGTGGAGCGTGTTCGCCTAACTGCTTGCGGTCTCGCCCAACTCTCCCCCCGGACATCCCCCGTGCGCTACATCGGCAACAAGACGCGCCTCCTGCCGTTCATCATGGACACCCTGGCCGATCTCGGTATCTCGCCGGGCGCCGCGCACGATGCGTGTGCCGGCACGGCGGCCGTTGGGCGGGAGCTCAAGGTGCATGGATGGCGTGTGGCGTCGAGCGACATCATGACGTATTCGCACGTCTTCCAGCGGGCGTACGTGGTGCTGCAGCGCGTGCCAAGTTTCGCCGAACTTCGCGCCGGGGATCCGGAGTTGAGGCGAGCGCTGCGATCTCCACGTTTTCGTGAGGCCGCGGCACGCCGCGGCACCGGCGCGCTGGCCCCGGTCTGCGAATATCTCGCGCGCTGGCTGGAACCCCGAGGTGGATTCATCGCGTCCCATTACGCCCCAGCGCGCGGGGCCGGCCGCATGTATTTCACCGACGAAAACGCGATGCGCATCGACGCGATTCGTCGTCGGTTGGACGAATGGCGCACCGAGGGATTGATCGGCGACGGCGCGTTCTACCTGCTGCTCGCCGCTCTGATCGAAGGAGCGGATCGCGTTGCGAACACCGCGGGAGTCTATGCCGCCTACATCAAGTCTTGGCAGCCCAACGCGCTCCGGCCAATTGACCTGGTTCCACTCGTGCCGACGCGCGGCGCGAAGGGCTCGAGCGCGTATTTGGGCGACGCGGAACAGGTGGCCGGCGATCTCGGGCCGGTCGAACTCCTGTACCTGGATCCGCCGTACAACGCCCGCCAGTACACCGGGTACTACCACATTCCGGAGATCATCGCGCGCGGCTGGTTCGACACCGTGCCGGTCATCGCCGGTAAAACGGGATTACCTCGTGTCGCGGACCGGTCGCTGCGCAGTGCATGGTGCTCGGCAGGCCGCGCCGAGCAGGCGTTGCGCGGTCTGCTGGCCGCGAGCGGCGCCCGGCACGTCCTAGTCAGCTACAACTCGGAAGGCCTTCTCGACGCGTCCGTGCTCGAAGCGGCCTTGCGCGACGCGTCGGTAGATGGGCGCACGCGCACGTTCACGCGCGAGTATCGCCGTTACCGAGCCGACCGCGATCACATCAACCGGCGCTATCGCGCGGATGGTTTGCGAGAGCTGTTGTACTACGCCAAGCTTCGGTAGGCATTCGGTGCGTTACAAGCGATCGCCCCGGTCGTCACTTTGGCATGGCCACCCTCGTGCGACCGCTCCCCAGCCCGTCAGGACTGTCCAGGGGGCGTATGAAGCGTTACACTAGCGGCGTGAAAACGACCTCGGTGGTGATTGCGCCGCGCTCGGTGGATTCGCCAGAAGCGGATCATGAAGTGATCGGGCGTGTGCTTGAAGGTGATCGCAACGCGTTCGGCATGCTCATCCGTCGTTACAGCGATCCATTGTACCGGCATGCGCTAGGAATGACCGGAAGTCCGGACGTCGCGGAGGACATTCTCCAGGCGTCGTTCATTAAGGCGTATCAGCATCTTGCTGAAGTTCATGGGCGCTTTGATGCGTGGATTTTCCGGATCGTGGCGAACGGCTGCAAGGATTGGCTGAAGAACATCCGTCGGACGCACTTGAGTTACGAGGAGGACGATCAGCCCTCCGCGTTCGCGACGCCGGAAGAAGATCTCGATCGGACGGAGCTGCGGTCAGATCTGGACCGTGCGCTCGCTCAGCTCGCGCCGTCATTGCGCGAAGCATTTGTCATGAAACACGTCGAAGGCCGATCGTACGAAGAGATGGCGGATCTATTGGGAACCACCGTTGGGGCACTTAAAATGCGCGTGCATCGGGCGCGCGAGGCGCTCCAGGTCCTTCTTGAGGAAAAGTACGCCTAATGCTCGATAACCTTGATCCTACTGAGCGCCGGTCCGATGTCTCCACGCCCAAAACGCGTGAGACTCCGGTCGCGCGACCGCTGTCTGATCGCGAGGTCCCGCTTAGCGGCGATCCCCGGACGGCTACCATTCACGCCTGGCTCGATGGGGAGCTCGCCGAAAGCGAGGTCCGCACGCGCGCGACGGCACGAGACGTCGATTTCTGGCAGCGCATCGAGAAAGAGGTCGAGGTGCGACGCGAGATGCAGACGCCGGTGCACGTCTTCCGCCAGATCATGGAAGCGCTTCCAGAGGAGGCGCCCCTAGCACTGCCCTGGTACAAGCGCACCGTCACGGTCACGCCGATGGTTGCAATGGCAGCCGCCGCCGGTGCCGTTGCCGTCGGAATGGCAATCGGCGCGGCCATCAGCAAGGGACGCTAGCGGCACACACGACGGGAATGGGTACGGCAAAGGGCGCACGCTATCGCGGGCGCCCTTTTTGTTGCTGTTCAACTTCTCTCCTCCCTCAGATGTGTATCGCCCGCCCGCTCACGCCCAACGCCGCTTCTCGGGTGGCCTCGCTCAACGTCGGATGAGCATGGATGGTGATGGCCACGTCCTCGCTCGAGGCGTCGTACTCGAACGCGAGCACGAGCTCGCTGGCCAGCTCCGATACCGTGGGGCCAATGAGGTGAGCGCCTAACAAGGCGTCGGTCTTGGCGTCGGCAATGAGCTTGACGAAGCCGGTCGTCTCGCCCGCGGTGCGCGCCCGTGCGTTGGCCGAGAACGGGAAGCGCCCCACCCGGTACTCCCTGCCACTGTCCTTCACTTGTTGCTCCGTGAGGCCGATGGCGGCGATTTCGGGCCATGTGTACACGATGGATGGGATCGACCGGTAGTGCATGTGCGACTTCTTTCCGGCAATCACCTCCATGGCCACAACGCCTTCCTCCTCGGCCTTGTGGGCGAGCAGCATACCGCCAACGACGTCTCCGATCGCATACACGTGCGGGACGTTGGTGCGCATCTGTGAGTCGACGGTGATCTCACCGCGCTTTCCTGTGGCCAGGCCGAGCGCCTCCGCATCGATTCCGGCCAGAGCAGGTTTGCGCCCAACGGCCACCAGCACGCGATCGGCAGTGAGCGTCTCGGTGGCGCCGTCCTTCTCCACGTCGACGAACACGCGGTCGCTGTCACGGCGGGCACCGAGCACGCGCGTTCCGGTGCGCAGTACGAGCCCCTGAGCACGGAATACTTTCTCCGCCTCCTTCACCACCTCCGCGTCGTTGCCGGCCAGGATCGTGGGGAGCATCTCGATCACCGTGACCCGCGCGCCTAACCGACGCCAGACGGAGCCGAGCTCGAGGCCGACCACGCCACCACCGATCACGATCAGATGCTGCGGAACTTCCGTTAGCACCAGGGCTCCTACGTTCGACAGCACGCGTTCCTCGTCGAACGGCAGGAAGGGGAGCGCGCTGGGAACGGAGCCGGTCGCGATGACGACATCGCGCGCGCGATACGTCGTGATGCTGCCATCTGACCCTTGCACGGCGACCACGTTGCCGGGCTTCAACGTGCCGCGGCCTTTCGCCCACGTGATCTTGTTCTTGCGAAAGAGATATTCGATGCCGCGCGTGTTCGCGGACACCACGCGATCTTTCCGCTGCTGCATAGTCGGGAGATCGAGCGTCACGTCTCCCACGCGCACGCCGTGCTCGGCGAGATGCAGTCGCGTGAACTCGAAGTGTTCAGACGATTGCAACAGCGCCTTGGAGGGGATGCATCCGACGTTGACGCACGTGCCGCCAAGGGTCGCGTCCATTTCCACGCAGACGGTGGAAAGGCCGAGCTGCGCGGCGCGAATCGCGGCCACGTAGCCGCCTGGGCCGCCGCCGATGATGACGACGTCGGGAGAAAGAGGATCGACCATGATGGGCGATGACTGGACGACGCTCAATCGACGAGCATGGCCGCCGGGTCTTCCATCAGCTCCTTCACACGGACGAGAAAGAGCACGGCCTGCTGTCCGTCCACCAGACGATGGTCGTACGACAGCGCGATGTACATCATCGGGCGGATCTCGACGGCATGCCCAACGGCCACCGGACGGTCCTGAATTTTGTGCAAGCCGAGTATGGCGGCTTGCGGGTAGTTGAGGATGGGCGTGGAGACGAGCGAGCCGAATACGCCGCCGTTGGTGATGGTGAAGGTGCCACCGGTGAGGTCATCCATGGTGAGTTTGCCTTCGCGGGCCCGCGTGGCGACGGCCGACAGATCGCGGCTGAAGTCGAGCATTCCCTTGCGGTCGGCATCCTTGATGACCGGCACCACGAGACCCTGATCCGACGCGACGGCAATGCCAAGATTGACATAGTGCTTGTAGACGATGCTGTCGCCGTCGATCTGCGCGTTGACCACCGGATACGCCTGGAGCGCCATGCTCGCCGCTTTGGCGAAGAACGGCATGAAGGTGAGTTTCACCCCATGCTGTTTCTCGATGCGTTCTTTGAGCCGTTCGCGCACGCCCATCACCGCCGACATGTCGACCTCATTGAACGTCGTGAGGTGGGCGGTGGCGTGCTGCGCCTGCACGAGATTCTCGGCGATGCGTTTGCGCCGTGTGGACATCTTTTCTCGAGTCTCGTCGGGACTCGAGACTCGGCGCTCGGGAGTCGGCGCCGGGGATTCGCGGCTCGGCGCGCGTGTCGGTGGTGCGACTGTGGGTTGACCATCGCCGCGCGCCGTGAGGACGTCTCCCTTCGTGACCAGTCCACCGCGGCCGGTGCCGGGCACGGCGCTCAGATCAACGGCGCCTTCCTCCGCAACCCGGCGCGCCGCGGGTGAGGCACGCGTGACCGGCGCTGCGACTGCTGCGGGCAGCGCTGCGGATGAGGCGAGTCCCGAGTCCCGAGTTCCTGTGCCCGATGACTGGGTCCCGACGCCCGATGCCGTCTCGTCGAGCTGGCCGAGTTCGTCGTCGACCTTCACCACCTCGCCTTCCCGGTGGAGTAGTTTGACGAGCGTACCAGATTTCGGCGCCGGCACGTCCACGGTGATCTTGTCGGTTTCCAGCTCGACGATCGTATCGCCCTGGGCGACCGCATCGCCTTCGCGTTTGACCCAGCGCGCGATGGTCGCTTCGACAATCGATTCTCCCAGCGGCGGCACTTTGATCGAGATCATCGCGTTCAGGCGGAAGTTGGCATGTTGCGTCGCCCAGAGCCGCCGACGCGTTGCTCGGCGTGCAAGCGCTCTGTAGGATTCAACGTCCAAATATAACCCGACCACATCTTCGTGCGAGCACTCACCATCTCGGCGCACGGCGGATTCGACCGACTCGAATTGCGCGCCGACCTTCCGTTGCCGGAACTGCGTGTTCCAACCGACGTTCGTATTCGGGTCCGGGCGGCTGCACTCAACCGCCTCGACCTGTTCGTGCTGTCCGGGCTGCCCGGGGGGGGGGTCACGATTGCCGCGCCATGGATCGTGGGGTCGGATGGGGCGGGCGAAGTGGACGTGGTGGGGTCTGAGGTGAAGGGTGTCGTACCCGGCGACCGCGTGTTCGTCCAACCCGGCATCTCCGACGGTACCTGTGAGTACTGCTGCGAAGGAGAACAGTCGCTCTGCGTCAAGTACAAGATTCTGGGCGAGCACCTGCCCGGGACGTGTGCCGAATACCTCGTGGTGCCGGCAACGAATGTGCGACGCATTCCTGGGACGACGAGCTGGGAAGAGGCGGCCGCGCTTCCCCTGTCCACGCTTACCGCGTGGCGCATGATCGTGACGCGTGCCGCGGTGACTGCGCGCGACCTGGTGCTCATCCGGGGCATTGGCGGCGGGGTGGCGATCGCGGCGCTGCAGATCGCCAAGCGAATCGGCGCGCGGGTGTGGGTGACGTCGGGGAGCGATGCCAAACTGGAGCGTGCTCGCGCGTTGGGCGCCGACGAGGGATTCAATCATCGGACCCAGGATGTGGGGCGCGAGGTGCGGGCGCGCACGGGCAAACGCGGGGTCGATGTGGTTGTGGATACCGTTGGGCAGGCGACGTGGGCGTCGTCACTACTCGCGTTAGGCAAGCGCGGGCGCCTGGTGACGTGCGGTGCGACGAGCGGCCCGGTTGTGGAAACCGATGTGCGCCGGCTGTTCTGGAACCAGTGGTCCATCCTGGGATCGACGATGGGGAACGATCGTGAGCTGAATGCGATGACGAAGGCGTTCGAGGGAGGGGCACTCAGGCCGCCCATCGACTCGGTGTTTCCGTTCACTGAAGGGCGCGCGGCATACGAGCGACTGGCATCGGGCGAGCGCTTCGGGAAAATCGTGATCCGCGTGGGCGAGTGACATGCGGTTTCGTCTCGAAACGCGATACGCGGATTACGATACGAAGGGGCACGTGAACAACGCGGTCTATCTTACGTTCTTCGAGATGG
Source organism: Gemmatimonadaceae bacterium (assembly GCA_025450035.1). GTDB lineage: Bacteria > Gemmatimonadota > Gemmatimonadetes > Gemmatimonadales > Gemmatimonadaceae > JADGGM01. The sequence goes on along the minus strand of JANWIF010000016.1, from coordinate 8,221 downwards.
CGAGGCACCGCGTGTGGGTGGAGCGCATGAACGGCGACGCAGATTTCCCGTTCATCATCGCGGAGGCGACGGTGCGATACGTGAGCGAGGCGATGATCGGCCAGGCACTCGACATCGAGATCACGACGAGCGAGGTGCGCGCCAAGGCGTGGGTCTGGTCGTACGTGATCCGGATGGTGGACGGCGGGCGCGTGGTTGCCGAGGGACGCACGGTGCAGGTGATGTTCGACTATAAGGCGCATCGGGCCATGCCGATCCCCGATGGGGTTCGCGCGCAGCTGGCGGGCGTATGACCCGGGTCGAGGAACTGGTCGTGGTGGCCGCGGTACCTGCGCAGGCGATGCGCGCACTGCTGAGCGTGCCGCGCGCGCGCGAGTGGATGGCGTGGGTCGTGAGATTGACGCCGCGCCACGTGAGTGTTGCGTTAGGCGCTGGCGACCGATTCGCGATCGAGTTGTTCGGCGGCCTGCGCTTCGAGTACGTGGTGGAAGCGACGAGCGATCGCGAAGTGGTGCTGTCGTATGAGGGGCCGTGGCACGGGCAGGAGCGGTGGAGCTTCGTGGCCGACGGCGCGGAGACGCTCGTGCGGCGGTCGTACGAGGTGCGCGGCGGGTCGCCGCTCGCGGCGCTTGCGTGGGGAACCGTGGGGCGCACGGTCGTGTCGGCACATCTGCGTTACGAGCTGTCGCGTTTTCGGGAGGCGGTGGAGCGCGATCCGGGCCCGCGGGGTGAGATCGAGGCGGCGTCGCTGCGCAGCGCGGACCTGCCGCCGGGAGCGGGCGAAGGCGGGGCGAGTCGTGAGGCGAGCGAGCGCCCTGCTTTTCCGGTGGACGATGGCTGACCGCGCGCAGTACGACGCGGTGGAGTTGGCAGGAATCCGCGACGCTATTGTGCGGGGCGATGTGCCGCTGTGTCCGCGATGCCACGTGCCCATGAGCACGCGGCCGATCGGCGGCGGGTCATTCGGGCTCGGCTATGCCCGGCGCCGCGAGTGGCTCATCTGCTCGCGCTGTCGCCGGAGCGCCATCTTCGACATCCGTCGGGGGACGCGGAACTGAACTAGCCCACTCGCACGGCCTGGTTCCACGCGCTCGATCCAGTAAGTTGATGGTTACGGGCGCCGACTAACCCTCTCCTCTCCTTCCGAACCGACCGTGGACTTCTGGACCCGCATCCAAGCGAGTTTTCTGCAAGTCGCCGAATACATCCCGGTGCTCATTGCCGCGCTGGTCATCTTGTTCGCCGGGTACCTCCTGGCAAAGCTGATCGAGCGGGCGGTGGATCGGCTATTAGCGGTGCTGGGCCTCAACCGGTGGCTGGCGCGGGGAGGTGTGCTGGACGCGGTCGGGCGCACGGGGTGGCGGCGGGCGCCATCGCGGCTGATCGGAACCATCGCGTTCTGGTTCGTGATGTTCACGGTGATCCTGATTGCCGCCAAGGCGTTAGGCTTGTCGTCGCTGGCCGACATCTTCTCGCAGTTGGTGAGTTACGTACCGAGCGTGATCGCGGCGGTGGTGATCGTGCTCATCGGCATCGTGCTGGGTGAGTTCGTGGACGGCCTCATCATGGCGTCCGCGGGCGCCATTCACGGGGGGCCGACGCTGGCCCGCGTCGGGCGAGGCGGCGGGGTGGTGCTGGCGATCTTCATGGCGCTTCAGGAACTGGGCGTGGCGACGGAGATCGTGACGATCGCGTTTGCGATCGTGTTCGGTGCGTTGGCGTTGGCGTTCGCGTTGGCGTTTGGCCTGGGGAATCGCGAGCTGGCGGCGCAGGTGACGCGTGAATGGTACGACCGGCTGAAGGCCGAGCGGGAGATGTTGGCGCGGGAGGCGCGGGCCCGGGAGGAGCGTGAGGAGCGGGATCGTGGCGAGGACTCGGCACTGGGGACCGGGGACTTGACGCTCGGGGTTCGGGACTTGGCGGGGAGTGACGTTGGGGGCGAGCCCGGGGTGTCGAGTTCTCCTGTAAGCCACGCATCTACAAAGGGTTAGATGAGTATCAGGTCGTTGTCTGGAGAGCGTCGACGGGTTAGATTAAAGGTGTTATGACCCTCCCGTATTTCCTCTCCACGACTGGACGCGAATGACCGCCCCGAACAACCGCGAACGGATCGTCTCCCGCCTCATCGACGAAGAGATCAAAGAGTCGTTCATCAACTACTCGATGAGCGTCATCGTGTCGCGCGCGCTGCCCGATGTGAGCGACGGACTCAAGCCGGTGCATCGGCGCGTGTTGTACGCGATGAACGAGCTTGGGCTCGTCCCGGGGCGGCCGTTCAAGAAGTCGGCGACCGTGGTGGGCGATGTGTTAGGCAAGTATCACCCGCACGGCGACAGCAGCGTGTACGATGCGCTCGTGCGCATGGTGCAGGATTTCTCGCTGCGCTATCCATTGGTGGATGGGCAGGGGAACTTCGGGTCGGTGGACGGCGATCCGGCGGCGGCGTACCGGTACACCGAAGCTCGGCTGATGGCGATCGCGACCGAGCTCCTGGCGGACATCGACAAGAACACCGTCGATTTCGCGCCCAACTTCGACGACCGACTGCAGGAGCCGAAGGTGTTGCCGGCGGCGTTCCCCAACCTGGTCGTCAACGGGTCGTCGGGAATCGCGGTGGGTATGGCGACGAACATCCCGCCGCACAATCTGCGCGAGGTGGTAGGCGCGGTCACGCAGTTGATAGACAATCCCAACCTGACGCCGGGCGAGCTGCGCAAGCTCATCAAGGGTCCCGATTTCCCTACGGGGGGATACATCTACGGTCGCCAGGGGATCCGCGACTACCAGGAGTCGGGGCGCGGCCGCATCGTGATGCGTGCGCGGGCGGTGATCGAGGAGAAGGAGTCGACGAACAAGTCGCAAATCGTCATCACAGAGATTCCGTATCAGATCAACAAGGCGAAACTGGTGGAGCAAATCGCCGGCCTGCATAGCGAGAAGAAGGTGGAGGGCATCGCGGCGCTGCGCGACGAGTCCGATCGCGACGGCATGCGGGTGGTGATCGAGCTCAAGCGCGATGCGATTCCGCGCGTGGTACTCAATCAGCTGTACAAGCACTCGCAGATGCAGGCGACGTTCGGCGTGATCAACCTGGCGCTGGTGCCCGATTCGCACACTGGGCAGTTGGTGCCGAAGGTGATGCCGCTCAAGGAACTGCTCGAGCACTACATCGTGCATCGCCACGAGGTGATCGTGCGGCGCACGCAGTTCGATTTGGACAAGGCGCTGGAGCGAGAGCACATCCTCGAAGGGCTCAAGATTGCCGTCGACAACATCGACGAAGTGATCAAGCTCATTCGGAAGGCCGAGGATACGCCGCAGGCGAGCACGCAACTGCAGCGGCGGTTCAAGTTGAGCGAGCGCCAGGCGGACGCGATTCTCAACATGCGCCTCGCGAAGCTCACGGGTCTCGAGCGGGAGAAGCTGGAGGAAGAGCTAACGGAGCTGCGGGCCCAGATCAAAGATCTGCGAGCGATACTCGGTTCGCGCGAGCGGCGCATGAAGATCATGAAGGAGGAGTTGCAGCACATCTCCACGAAGTTCGGCGATGAGCGGCGCACCGAGATCACGAGCGACGAGGGCGAGTTCACGATCGAGGATCTGATCGCCGAGGAAGACATGGTGGTCACCGTGTCGCACACCGGGTACATCAAGCGGACGTCGGTGTCGACGTACAAGAAGCAGCGGCGCGGGGGGCGGGGGAACAACGGGCAGACGATGCGGGACGAGGATTTCATCGAGCACCTCTTCATCGCGTCGACGCACGATTACATCCTGTTCTTCACGGACGACGGGCGCTGCTACTGGCTCAAGGTGCACGAGATCCCGCAGGCGGGGCGTGCCGCCAAGGGGAAGGCGATCGTCAACCTGATCAACGTGGCGGCCGATACGAAGATCTCGGCCATGGTGCCGGTGCGGGAGTTCAGCGAGTCGCAGTCTCTGCTCTTCGCCACCAAGTTAGGCACGGTCAAGAAGACGTTGTTGTCGCAGTACGCCAATCCGCGTACCACGGGGATCAAGGCGATCAAGATCGAGCCCGAGGATCAGCTGATCGACGTGCAGGTGACGAGCGGCAACAACGACATCGTGCTGGCCACGCAGCACGGATTGTCGATCCGGTTCCACGAGCAGGACGTGCGCGAGATGGGGCGCGACACGACTGGTGTGAAGGGAATCGAGTTGCGCGAGGGCGACGTGGTGAAGGGGATGGTGGTGATCAAGCGCGAGGCGACGCTGTTGGTGGTGACGGAGAAGGGGATGGGGAAGTGTTCGCCGATCGACGAGTACCGCGTGCAGAAGCGGGGTGGGAAGGGCATCATCACGCTCAACCGCACCGAGAAGACGGGCGATGTGGTGGCGCTCAAGGAAGTTCTGCCTGACGACGAGCTGATGCTGATCACCAAGCATGGGATCGTGATCCGGATGCCGGTGAAGGGGATTCGAGTGAGCGGGCGGAACACGCAGGGGGTGAAGCTCGTGAATCTCGACGACGGGGATCGGGTGTGCGACGTGGCCCGGGTGGTGATCGAGGATGACGGGACGGGTGAGGATGAAGGTGAAGACGAGCCCGTGACGCTGGTGCCGGAAGAGGAAGCATAGCGGCGCGGTGCGGCATCGGGCCGCACCGGTTCGTCCCCACTGGCGGGATTGGTTCCGCCACTGCAGAGTGCAGACATGGCGTCGATCGCTCGACCGACCGGCACGCGGCTCGTCACCCTTGCTGACATCCGTACGGCCGCCGCGGCGCTGCGTGGGGTTGCGGTGCGGACTCCACTCCTTCCTGCGGATGAGCTGGCGGGCTCGCTTGGCCTACCGGCGTTGTGGCTCAAGCCCGAGATGCTGCAGCGCGGCGGCGCGTTCAAGTTTCGCGGCGCCTACACGTTTCTATCGCGGCTGTCGTCCGAGGCGCGTGCGCGCGGAGTGATCGCGCCGTCGTCGGGGAATCACGCGCAGGCGGTGGCGCTGGCGGCGCGTTTGTTCGGCGTATCGGCGACGGTGGTGATGCCGACGACGGTGACGGCGGCAAAGCGTGGCGGCGCCGAGCGGTTAGGCGCGCGGGTGGTGTTGGCGGGAACCACGACCGCGGACCGCATGGGGCGGGCGATGGAGCTGGTGGACAGCGAGGGGCTCACGCTGGTGCCGCCGTACGATGATCTCACCATCATTGCCGGTCAGGGCACGGCGGGGTTGGAGATCGCGGAGGATTGTCCGGACGTCGACACGGTGCTGGTGCCGGTGGGGGGCGGAGGGTTGAGCGCGGGGGTAGCGACGGCGATCAAGGCGCTCGTGCCTAACGCGCGGGTGGTGGGGGTGGAGCCGGCGGGTGCGCCCAAGCTCACGCGGGCGCGGGCGGCTGGGCGTCCGGTGAAGTTGGAGCGGACGTCGGGGCTGGCGGACGGTCTGTTGGCGGTGGAGATCGGCGCGATTCCGTTTGCCCATCACCAGGCGTACGTGGACGACGTGGTGACGGTGGACGACAGCGCGCTGCGGGACGCGGTGCGCTATCTATTGAACCGGGTGAAGATCCTAGCCGAGCCGAGCGGCGCGATCACCGTGGCCGCGTTGCGGGCGGGCGTCGTGCATCCGCGGGGTGTGACCGCGGCCGTCTTGAGCGGCGGCAACATCGAGTGGTCCGGCAGGGGAAGCGGGCTGGACGAGCTGCTCGCGGATGGATAGGGCGCGGATTCTCATCGCCGACGAGGACGATGTCCTCGCGCGCACCATCTCGTGGCTGCTCAAAGAGCAGGGATTTGACGTCGCCGTCACGTTAGGCGGAGAGCGTGTGCTGGAGACGCTGGAGAAGCAGGAGCCCGATCTCCTGTTGTTCGACGTCATGATGCGGGGCGTGGACGGCTACGACCTGCTCCGCCGCATCAACAGCGACGAGCGGTGGCGCGACATGCCGGTGCTGGTGGTCTCGGCGCTACCCACGGATGAGGCGACGGCGCGGCTGCTCAGTCTTGGGGCGACCGACTTCATCAGCAAGCCGTTCCACGTGCGGGAGTTGCTGGCGCGCATCCGGATGCAACTGCGGGTGCGGCAGGAGTTGTTGCACGCGCGGTCGGCGCTCCACACCACGAAGATCGAGCTCGACCGCGTGCGCGCCGAGGCGGAAAACGGACGGCAGATCGTCGATATCCTCCATGAGGTGACCGGGGATTTCTCGTCGGAGGAGTTGTATCAGATTTTGGTGCGCCGGGTGGCGCGGGCGCTGAACATCTCGCACTGTTCGCTCGTGTTAGGCCGGCCGGGCGATCAGGTGGGGGTGGTGGCGGCGGCATTCGAGGCGCCGGGTCTCACGCGTCTCGAGATCCGGCTGGAGCGGTACCCGGAGATTCGGGCGGCACTGGAGACCGGGGAGCCGGTGCTGATCGAGGACATGGATGCCAGCGCGCTGTACAACGACGTGCGGCTCGATTGGGCGGCGGCGGGGACGCTGGTGCCGTTCCGTTCGGTGGTGGCGCTGCCGTTCCGGTTGGACGGCGAGCAAGCGGGGGTGATTTTCCTGCGCACGCTGCTGGGTGAAGCGCCGTTAGGGCGCGCCGATCTGGAGTTCGCCGACCGGGTGGTGCGGGCGGCGGTGGCGGCGATTCGCCGGGCGCAGATCATCGAGACGACGCGCGCCGACAAAGCGCGATTTGAGGCGTTGGCGCTTACCGATCCGCTCACACAGACGCACAATCGGCGGGCGCTGATGGACCGGTTGACGAGCGAGCTGGAGCGCGCGCGCCGGTATGCGCTGCATCTGTCGGTGTTGATGGTGGATCTCGATCATTTCAAGGCGATCAACGATTCACACGGGCACGTGGCCGGGGACGAGGTGCTGCGCGGGGTGTCGCGCATTTTGCAGCGGGAAGCGCGGGCCGTGGACGTGGTAGCGCGGTTCGGCGGCGAGGAATTCGTGGTCGTGCTGCCGGAGACAGGGGAGGAAGGGGCCGTGCGGTTAGCCGAGCGCATCCGGGCGCGGGTGGAGGAGATGGCGACTGTCGCGGGGAGGGAATCCCGCCAGTTAGGCGTGACGGTGAGCATCGGGGTGGCGACCGTGCCGTCGCCGCGGGTGAACTCGCCGGAGGACCTGATCGCGGTTGCCGACGAGGCGTTGTACCGGGCCAAGGCGCAGGGCCGGAACCAGGTGTGTTCGTGAGCACGTACTGTCCGGTGTGCGGCACGACGTATCCGGCCGAGGCGCGGTTCTGCACGCGCGACGGCGCTACGTTGGAGCCCGTGCCATCCGCGCCGCCGCCGGCGGCGCCGGTCGGGGCCGGGCCGCATTCGTTACATGCGCGGATCATCGAGACGGTGCGGCCCGACGCGGCGCGGGCCGCGCGGGCCGCGCGGGCGTCGCGGGCATCGCGGGCGGCTGCGGCGCCGGAACCGGCGGTGGCCTTGGCGCAGTTGGTTGGGCAGGTGCTGGACGGGCGGTACCGGGTGGAGGAGAAGGTCGGGGAGGGCGGGATGTCGTTCGTGTATCGCGCGGTGGACGAGCGGACGGGCGACCGGTTGGCGATCAAGATGCTTTCGCCCGCGCTGAGCCGCGATCAGAACGCGATGGCCCGCTTGCGGCGCGAGGCCGAGCTGGCCGGCCAGCTCGCGCATCCGAACGTGTGCCACATCATCCGGTTAGGCGAGGCCAGCGGCGGGCTGGTGTACGTGGTGATGCCGTTCATCGAGGGCGAGCTGCTGTGCGACCGGGCGATTCGCGAGGGGCAGCTGCCGCTCGGTGTCAGCTCGCGATTCGTGTCGGACATCGCGGCCGGTCTACAGGTGGCGCACGACCTGGGTATCATCCATCGCGACCTCAAGCCCGAGAACATCATGATCCAGCCGCGGCCGGGCGGGTCGGAGCGGGCGGTGGTGATGGATTTTGGACTGGCCAAGGAGCGCCGGGTAGGGCCCGAGGTGCGCAAGCTGACCGCGACCGGGATTGTGTTAGGCACGCCGGAGTTCATGAGTCCGGAGCAATTGCGTGGGAAGCCGCTCGATCCGCGGACGGACATCTATTCGTTGGGGTTGATGACTGTCGAGCTGCTCACCGGGCAGTTGCCGTTCTCGGGGAAGACGCAGCAGGACGTGATGATCGCGCGATTGAAGGGGGATCCGACGCCGATCCGGGCGATGCGGCCGGACCTCGGGTTTCCCGAGGCGGTGGAGAAGGTGCTGCTGCGCAGTCTGGCGCGGGATCTGGAGCACCGGTATCGGACGGCGCCGGAGTTTGCGGGGG
>JANWIF010000015.1 GCA_025450035.1 Gemmatimonadaceae bacterium | reverse complement strand
GCCGCGGCGCGCGCGCATCTCGTCGCGATCGCGCTCACGGACCATGACACCGTGGCGGGCGTCGCGGCCGCGCGGCTCGCCGGCGCCCGGTTAGGCGTGCGGGTCAAGGCAGGCGTCGAGCTGAGCGCGATGGATCATGGCGATGAGGTGCACCTGCTCGGTCTCCATCTGTCGCGGTTGGACGTGATCGAGCGGCATCTCATCGGATTTCGGGACGCACGGCGCGTGCGCGCCCAACGGATCGTGGAGCGGCTCAACGCGCTCGGCGTTCCCATCACCATGGAGTCCGTGCTCGCCATCGCCGGCGACGGCGCGATCGGTCGGCCGCACGTGGCAAAGGCGTTGGTGGCCGGGCATTGGGCGCGCGATGTGCGCGACGCGTTCGATCGATTCCTGGGCAATGCCAAGCCGGCGTTCGTGGAGAAGCAGCACCTTGGGCTCGAGGAAGCCATCGACATCGTGCACGACGCCGGCGGACTGGCGGTATACGCGCATCCGGGCGGCGCGGCAACGCGGGCGCGACTCACGTCGCTCTGCGCCATCGGGCTCGACGGCGTCGAAGTGCGCCACCCCGGCCACTCCGGTGAGGACACGGCCCGCATTGCCACGCTCGTCGATCACGTCGGCCTCGTCCCCAGCGGCGGTTCGGACTGGCACGGAGCGAGCGATGGCCCGCGCGTGATCGGCAGCATGCACGTTCCCGAGGCATGGCTCGCCATCCAGGAAGAGCGTGTGCGCACCGCGACCACGAGCGCGGCATGAGCAGCGACCTGCTGAAGCCCGGCGACGCCGCGCCCGCGTTCGATGCGAGAGGCAGCGATGGCCAGCGACACACGCTGGCGTCGCTCCTGGCCGCCGGACCGGTCGTGCTCATCTTCTATCCCGGAAACAACACGCCCGGCTGCAACCGGCAGCTTTCCACGGTTCGCGATGCGCTGCATCGCTTCGAGGCAGCGGGCGTGCAACCGTTAGGCGTCAACCCCGCGACGGTGGAAGCACACATGCGATACGCGGGCAAGATGGAATTCGGCTTCCCGCTGCTCAGCGATCCGGATCGCGAGATAGCCCGCGCCTACGGGGCGCTCAAGCCCGATGGTCGCGGCATCCAGCGCACGGTGTACGCCATTGCCCGTGATGGCCGGATCGCGTTCGGCGTACGCGGCGCGCCTGCGCCGGCAGACGTCATCGCGGCCGTCGAGTCGTAGCGTGGATCCGCGGGGGCGCGTCGCCCTGGTGACGGGTGGCGCCCGGCGCGTGGGGCGCGCGCTGGCGCTTGCGCTCGCCGATCGGGGCGCGCGCGTTGCGATTCATCACCACGCATCGGAGGCCGCGGCCGCGGCGCTGGTGAACGACCTGCGCGCGCGCGGCATCGACGCCGCGGCCTTTCGCGCGGATTTGCGCTCGCCGGACGCACCGGAGCAGCTCGTTCGCGACGTGGTAGCGCACTTCGGCGCGCTCGACATTCTCGTCAATTCCGCCGCCGTCATGGTGCGCACGCCATTCGACGAGATCACGCCCGCGGTGTGGGACGACGTGTTCGCGTTGAATCTTCGCGCTCCGTTTTTCTGCGCCCGCGCCGCGGCGCATGCGATGGGCGAGCGCGGAGGTGTGATCGTGAATCTCGCCGATCTGGCCGGTCTGGAAGCGTGGCCCGCCTACGCACCTCATGGCATCTCGAAGGCCGGCGTCATCCACATGACGTCGGTGCTCGCTCGAATCCTCGCCCCCGCGGTGCGCGTCAATGCCATCGCGCCCGGGGCGGTGCTCCTCCCCGAGGGGTGGAGCAAAGCCGACGCGTCGCATCTCGAGCAGACAACTCCACTCCGGCGTCTCGGCGCACCCAGCGATGTCGCCCAGGCGCTGCTGTACCTCGTCGAGGCCGATTACGTGACCGGCGACACCATCGTGGTGGACGGCGGTCGCCACATCCGATAGGTCCGCCCCGCCGCCTCACGGCGGAGTATCTTCCACGGATGAGGGATTATGACACGATCGTCGTGGTTGGCGGCGGGTGCTACGGTGCGTACTACGTACGCCAGCTCAGCCGGGCAGTGGCTGCGCGGGCGTTGTCGTTTCGGCACCTCGTCGTGGTAGATCGCGATCCAGCGTGCCGGGTCGCCACCGCGCCGCCGCCGGAGGTCGACCGCTCGCGTCTGCAGATGGTGATCGACGACTGGACCTCGTACTTCGATGGTTACCTCGGTGCGGCGACCGAGTCACCGCCTAACGACGACGCCATCGTGCCATCGCCGCTCATGCCCCACCTGATGTACCAGTGGCTGCTGCGGCGCGCGCGAGGGCGTTGGCCGGGACGTCGGGTGGAAACGCGCCCGCTGGACCCTGTTCCGGCGGTGCCGTGGACGCGGGCGGCACCCGATGGCACGCAGTACGTGAGCTTTGCCGAGTGGATGTGTCCGGTGAACTGCGTGGAGCCGGCGCGGTGTCCCAAGACGCGCGGCGACCGGTCATGGAGTCTGCCGCCCACCGTGGAAGCGTACGTTCGCGAGGAGCGCGCCCGCGGCCACGCGTTGTCCGGGCCGGCCATTTTTCACTGTACGCACCGCGCCTACGGGGTGGGAATGTTCGATGTATGCGACGTGGTCGCGGCCGACCGGCTGGTGGCCGCGGAGGGAGCGACCGGCGCGTCGGCGGTGCTCGTGGGCACGATGTCGCACTGCCACGGGGCACTGAATATCCTTGAGTTAGGCGAGGCGGGCGGTGGCAACAGTCCCGCGCGCCCGCAACCAGTGACCGAAGGAGTCCTCGGGTGAGCGAACGACACGACTACGACGTGGTGATCGTGGGCGCCGGGCCGGCCGGCCTGACGGCGGGCATGTACACCGGGCGCGCCATGCTGAAAACGGCGGTGCTCGAGCGTGGCGCGGCCGGCGGCGAGCTGCTGAATACGGAGATCATCGAAGACTATCCAGGCTTCGAGCACATCGAGGGATGGGACTTGGCGCAGAAGTTCGAGAGCCACGCCCGGAAGTTCGGTGCAGAGCTGGTGCTCGGCGCCGCTGTGGAGCGCGTCCACCGCACCGAGTCGGGAGAATTCGACACCACGACCGATACGGGCGACGTCTATCATTCGCCCGTCGTGATCCTGACGGCGGGCGGCACGCCCGTCAAGTTAGGCGTGCCTGGAGAGGCCGAGTACGCCGGAAAGGGCGTGTCGTACTGCGCCATCTGTGACGGCGCATTCTTCAAGGGACACACGATCGCGGTCGTGGGCGGTGGGGATGCGGCTGCCGAGGAAGCGAACTTTCTCACCCGCTACGCCGACAAGGTGTATATCATACACCGCCGCCACTGCCTACGCGCGTCGAAAATCATCCAGCGGCGCGTGTTCGAGAATCCGAAAATCGAGATCATCTGGAATACGGTTGTCGAAATCATCGAGGGCGATGCGCACGGCTTGGTGGACAACCTCGTGCTGCGGGATGTCTTGACGAACGAGCGGCGCAATCTGTCGGCGACGGGCATTTTCGTGTTCGTCGGGTTTCACCCGAACACGGGCATCATCACCGAGCACTTCGCGCACGACGCGAGCGGCTACGTGGTGACCGACGCCAACATGCAGAGTTCGATCCCCGGGCTGTTCGTGGCCGGCGATCTTCGCGCGCAGCTCACGCGACAGGTCACCACGGCGGCCGGTGATGGGACGACGGCGGCCGTTGCCGCTGAGAAGTATCTCGTCGCACTGCGCGATGCGCGGCCGGATGCGCGTGCGGCCTCTGGAGTGGGGTAGCCCGTGACGCTGCGCATCGACACGATCACCGTTGGCGCGTTTGAGGAGAACGCGTACCTCGTGCTCGACGACGCGGCCGGACGCGCGGTGTTGATCGACCCGGGCGCCGAACCCCAGCGTCTACTCGACGCGGTGAGTCGCTCGGGAGCCACGCTCGACGCGATCTGGGTCACCCACCCCCACGTCGATCATGTCGGTGCGATTGCCGCGATCAAGCGAACGGTGAATGTGCCCGTGTTCCTGCACCCGGATGGCGAGCGGCTCTATCATACCGCTGCGGAGCAGGGACGCCTCTTCGGCCTTCATGTCGAGCCACCGCCGGCAGCCGATCGAGCCATGCGCGAAGGCGGCACGGTCGTCGTGGGCGGCTACGAGTTCGCGGTCATGGAGACCCCGGGCCACGCCCCAGGGCACGTGGTGATTCACGGGCATGGCGTCGCGTTCGTGGGCGACTGTTTGTTTGCCGGATCCATCGGCCGCACCGACTTGCCGATGTCCAACGCGCCCGACCTGGTCCGTTCGCTCGAGCGCATCTGTGAGTTAGGCGATGACGTAGTGGCTTATCCGGGACACGGGCCGGCGACCACGATCGGGCGGGAAAAGGCCACCAATCCGTTTCTCACCGGGACGGCGCGGATTCCGGGAGGGAGCGCGTGAGCCGCCCGCTGTCTAACGCGCCAGCGGCGGTGGCGGTGGTCCTGTTGGGCGCATGGTTAGGCGCCGGTCTCTTCTTCTCCGCCGTTGTCGCGCCGGCGGCCTTTCGACTGCTGCCGGCGCGGGCGTTAGCCGGTGCGCTCGTTGGCGGGACCCTGCCACTGCTGTTCGGGTTGGGAGCCGCGATCGGCCTCATTGTCGTTGGGCTCAGCGCGACGGGAACAGTTGGGGCGACACGCACGGTGGCCGAGGTGTGCGGTATGATTTCCGCTGCGTGCTGCGCGATGGGCATCTATCTGGGATACCGCATCGATGCCTTGCGCGCCCGACTTGCCATGCCATTGGAGTCGCTGGTTCGCGGCGACCCGCTCCGCCAGACCTTTGGCCGGATGCACGTGATGTCGGTGCTCGCCCTCGGGCTGGCGATGACTTGCGCCGTCGTGGCGGTCGTCGCGCTGAGCCGGCGCAACGCACAAGACGTCCGAGGAACTGGCACGACGGACGGCTCCGGCGCAAATTGCTGAGGTCAGCAGTGTCGCGGCACCGGGCCCGATTCAAACCACAGTGCGCGGTGCGCCCAGGCCGATCTCTGGCTTTTCCGGAACCGAGGAGGATGCCTGCATGAAGGTGCCTCGTTTGATCGTTGTCGTTGCCGGTGGCGCGCTCGCCGCGTGCAACCTGAGCACCAATCCCCCGACGACCCAAGCCCCCTCGGTCGGTATCGTGCTGCTCACGGATGCCGTGGACGCACATGGCGGCTCGGCGCTCGGGCCGGTGGGCCATTTCTTTGGCGGGTCGGGCGTCATAGTGCCGGACAGCCACGCCACAACAGATTCGTGCGTCGTGATCCCGTACCTCGCTGACACCGGCGCGTTTCCGTATGACCATTTTGTCGGGCTCGATGCCGGCCCGTCGTTGACCGTCCAGACGACGCAGGCCACCACGCAGGTGCCGCAAGCGACCACCGGTTTGTACGTATTGCCCGGAGACTCGGTCATTCCATTCACGCCAGGTACGCCGGTGACGGTGACCGTGCCCGGCGCGGCCGATCAGTCCGAGGTCAATGCCTTTCCGCCGCTCGCCGTGTCTGCCGCCACCGCGGCCACGTACACGATTAGCCCGATCGACACTGCACCAGCAGCCGATTCATTCCACATCACGTGGACGGCGGCCTCTGGTGCCGGCTCGGCGATGGTGTTCATCGCCAATTTCGACACCGCGGGACTCGGCGGTACTCCCGTGCCGGTCGAGATGTATTGCTCGGCAACGGATACGGGAGATGTACTTGTCCCGACAAGAGTCGCGCAGACGTGGTTAAAGGCACTGCCCGGTTCGCGTGGCATTCGCTCGTATCGGTGGGAGACCACCATACAGAGTACTGCAGCGGCTCAACTGGTCGTCATCGCCCAACACAATGGAGACGTGTTGCACATTCCGGCTGCCTCGCGCTCCGAGCCCGGCTCCGGGGAGGATGTCCCATGAACCTGCCACGTTTGCTCTTCATTGCCGGCGTCGCCGCGCTCAGCGCCTGCAACCTATCCAGCGATCTGCCCACATCGCGCCCGATAGGCATCGTGCTGATCACCGATACCACGGACCTGCACGGCAACTCGGCCGTTTCCCCGGTCGGGCATTTCTTTCAGGGCTCGGGCGTGGTCGTGCCGGACAGTCGTCAGGTTCAGGATTCCTGCGTGGTGATTCCTAACCTCGCGGACACCGGGGCGTTTCCGTACGGCCAATTCACCGGTGTCGATGCCGGCGCGGCGATCACCGTCCAGACGACGCAGGCGACCACGAACGTGCCTGTCGTTGTCGACTCGATTGTCGGCCAAGTTACCGGGTTTTACATGCTCCCTCGTGATTCGGTGATTCCATTCACGCCTGGAACGCCCGTTACGGTGACGGTCCCCGGCGCGACGGGCGGCTTCCCATCATTCGCGGTGTCGGCGGCGACGGCGGCGCCGTACACCGTTGGGCCGATCGACACAGTTCCGGCCGCGGACTCGTTCCATATCAACTGGGCTCCGCCAGCCGGCGCCGGATCGGCGATGGTGTTCGCGATCAGTTTCGATACCGCCAGTACCACCGGCAACCCGGTCGCGGTCGAGTTGTATTGCTCGGAGACGGATACAGGCGATGCGTTAGTCCCGACGGGGGTCACGCAGGCGTGGCTCAAGGCGCTTCCCGGCTCGCGGTCCATGCGATCGTATCGCTGGCAGACGACGATCCAGAACGGCGACTCGGTCGGTCTCATCATCATCGCGCAGCACAACGAATATTTCCCGCACATTCCTTGAGTCGTGCGACCTACGGCTTCTCCTTCGCATCAGGCCATGTCCCAGGCAACACGCATCGAGAACGATCCACTCGGCGAACTGCCCGTCCCCTCCGACGCGCTGTATGGCATCCAGACCGTGCGCGCCGTGCAGAATTTCCCAATCAGCGGCATGCGACCGCTGCCGATGTTCGTTACTGCGGTGGTGTGGGTCAAGAAGGCCGCGGCCCTCACGCACGAAGAGACAGGACGCCTCGAGCCGCGGCTGGGCGATGCGATCGTCGCGGCCGCCGACGAAGTATTGGCTGGCCAGCATCGGGATCAGTTCGTCGTGGACGTCTACCAGGCAGGCGCCGGCACGTCGCACAACATGAACGTCAACGAGGTGCTGGCCAACCGGGCCAACGAATTGTTAGGCGGGAAGCGCGGAACGTACACACCGGTGCATCCGAATGATCACGTGAACATGGCGCAGTCGACCAATGACGTGATCCCGACCGCGATTCGACTGGGCGCGCTCGCGCTGCTCACCGATCTCACGCCGGCATTTGCGGAGCTGCGCGACCGGCTGCTCGACAAAGGACGCGAGCTGGACGGCGTGATCAAGAGCGGCCGCACGCATCTGCAGGACGCCATGCCGATACGCCTGGGACAGGAGCTTCGGGCCTACGGCCTAACGATTGAGCGCAATCTTCGACGTCTCCGCGACGTGGCCGAGTATCTGCGCGACCTGGGTATTGGCGGCAGCGCGGTTGGCACGGGGGTCAACGTCGAACCCCAGTACCCGACACTCATGGTGCAGCACTTGCGCAGGATCACGTCGCTCGACGTGCGGGAGGGAGAAGATCGTATCCAGCTCATGCAGAGCATGGGCGACGTGGCAGGCTTCAGCGCGCAGCTCCGCACGCTTGCCGTCGATCTGAGCAAGATCGCGAGCGACCTGCGTCTCCTCGCCTCCGGCCCGCGCACCGGGCTGGATGAGATCCGCCTTCCGGCGGTGCAGCCGGGTTCGTCGATCATGCCCGGGAAGGTGAATCCCTCCATTCCGGAGATGGTCAACCAGGTCTGTTTCCAGGTGATCGGCAACGATGCCTGCATCGCCGCCGCGGCAGAGCACGGACAGTTGGAGCTCAATGTCATGATGCCCGTGATCGCCCATAATCTCCTGCTGTCGATGATAATCATGACCAACGCAGCCGTGGCCTTCGCCGAACGGTGTGTGCGGGGGATCGAGGTCAACGAGGCGCAGTGCGCGTACTGGGTCGAGCGGTCGGCGGCACTGGCCACCGCGCTGGCGCCGCGTATTGGGTACGCCAAAGCGGCGGAGATCAGCAAGCGGTCGGTGCACGAGAACACGCTCATCCGCGACCTGGTGCATCAAGAGCGCATCCTGCCCGATGACGAGATCGATAAGGTGCTCGACCTGCGACGCATGACCGAGATCGGGATTCCGGGGAAATAGCTGGACGAGGGCCCTCTCGGCCAAAATGTGTCTCGGGCGTGCCTGGAGTGACTGAGCCCAAGGCGGCGCACTTGCCGCGTGGTCATTCTCGGCCTATTCTGAACTCATGCGCATCACGACGTGGGCAGAGTACGGCCTGATCTGCGCGCTGCACCTGGCCAAGCGAGCGAAAGACGGGCCGGTGACGGGGCGCGACATGGCAGCCCGTGAGCGGCTGCCGGCCGACTACGTCGAGCAAATTCTCCTCCGGCTGCGTCGCGCCGACATCGTGAAGAGTACGCGGGGGGCGCATGGCGGATACATGCTCGCCCGTCCCGCCCACGAGATCTCCGTCCGCAATGTGATTACCGCATCCGAGCTCACCACCTTCGATCTGCACTGCGTGTCGCACCCGGTCGATGACCAACGCTGCGCCGCGTCGAGTGCGTGCAGTATTCGCCCGGTGTGGGTGATGCTGCAGCAGAAAATCGACGACGTGTTAGAAGGCGTGCACCTTTCGGATCTGATGCACGACGAGCCGGTGGTGCGCGAGCGGATAGGCCTGCCCGTGCTGCAGGGATGACGCCGTACCGACTCACGTGCCAGGGTTCGACTGCGCATGCCGTCTTGGCGTGAGTGGCGTGAGGCGCGCGCGATGCGGGCGCAATCCGAGAACTATGTCGCCACACTTTGCGTAGAGCCTGCCGCAGAGGATGTGAGTTGGTTAGCCGCTCAGGCAACCGGCGGCGACACCGATCACGCGCGATGGGAGCTTCGCTACGCACGTCGAGCGCTCGGACTGCTAACGGCGCAGCGCGATGCGTTGGACGATCGGACGGCATCGGTCGTGGCCCGAGCGCTCGCGGCCGCCCTGGCCCGCGACCCCGCGATCGCGGCCGGCAAGCTGCGGGTAGCCGAACGACAGTTCAACATGCGGTTGCGCGGCTATGCCGATGCGCTGTCAAACCGTGCGGGGGAGGGAAGCGGGTGGCATCTGGGCCGCGCGCTCATCGAATTTGCGGGGCGTCGAGATGCGGTGAGCGCCGAGATCGTGGCACACGGTGCGGAGATCCTGGCTCGCTACCTTGGCGACGGGAACCTCGCGCTTCGCGAGCACTTCGGAGCAGCGGTGCTGCCGGAGGATGCAGTGCCGTCGTCGCTCCGACAGGTGCCGCGCTAATGCAGCATGGGCGGCACCCCCTGCGCGCCGCCCACCTGGTTTCGATGCCGAAGGGGGGACTCGAACCCCCACGGGCTATCGCCCACTGCGCCCTGAACGCAGCGCGTCTACCAGTTCCACCACTTCGGCGTGGACGCGTAACCTATTGGCGTCGCTGAACAAAGTCAACGCGAGACACGGGCATCGGCGCGAGCGCCGGGCGCGCGTTTCGCGGACGCGCGGCGACCGCCTGCAGATTCCGTGCGCGTGATACCGACCCTCGATTCGAATGCCGACACCTTTGCCTAACACCATCCGGCTCCAACCACTCGACCATGCCGCGCTTGATGACGCCGGCGTTCTCCAGGCTCCGTGCCTGGTGATCGAGCGCCGGGGTGCGGTGGTGCGGGTCGCGGGAGATCTGGAGTGGTCGGCGCCCTCGCAGCCCACGGGTGTTGGCGGAGCGGGGTGGCGCTGGGATGGCGAGCGCTTGCATGCGCACACCGACCGGTACGGATTCCGCGCGCTCTTCTACCGGCAGCTGGATCACGGCATCGCGATCTCGCCATCGCTCGTGCGCCTGCTCTCCACGGGCGGCGACACGACGATCGATGATGATGCGTTAGGCGTGTTCCTGCGACTCGGGTTCTTCATCGGCGACGACACCCCGTTTCGGCGCGTGCGCGTGCTGCCGCCGGCGGCGCGGTTGGACTGGCGCGCGGGTGTGCTCAGCGTGGCCGGGTCGTACGCGCGAAGCGAGGCGAGCGACATGACGCGGGATGCCGCCCTCGATGCGTACATCGATACGTTTCGCGGCGCCGTGCGGCGGGCGTCGGCGGGGGATGGCTCGCACGTGCTGCCGTTGAGCGGTGGACGCGACTCGCGACACATCCTGTTCGAGCTGTGCGCGCGTGGGATACGCCCCTCCCGGTGTCTCACGCTCCGGAATTATCCGCCGCGCGGATCGCGGGACATCGAAATCGCGGCGGAGCTAACGCACGCACTGGATCTGCCCCACGAGATCGTCGAAGAATATCCATCACGCGCCGCCGCCGAACTGCGCAAGAATGTCGCAACGCACTTCTGTGCGGACGAGCATGCATGGTTTCTCTCCCTTGCCGACACCCTGGATGGGGCCGGCGTGACGCTGTGGGACGGCATCGCCGGTGATGTGCTCTCGAACGGTCACCGGTTGGATCCCAAGCGCCTCGCGCTGGCGCGCGCGGGACGAGCGGAGGACCTGGCACTTTCGATGTTGGACGAGGGGCTGCTGCGCGCGGTCCCGCGCGACACCGCCCAGCGCCTCGGTCGCGACGCCGCGGTCGCGCGCCTGGCCGACGAAATCCGCCGCCACGTGGATGCGCCGAATCCAATCGGGTCGTTCTTCTTCTGGAATCGCACGAGGCGAGAGATTGCCCTGGTGCCGTTCGGTCTGTGGGATCGCGTGGGACGAGTCGCCACGCCGTATCTCGATCCACGCGTGTTCGACCTGCTCACGGCGCTTCCAGCCGAAATGTTCATCGACCGCCGCTTCCACGCCGATGCGATCCGGAGGGCATTTCCGCAGTACGCTCACCTGCGGTTCGACAACGACAGCGCGCTTCCGGCGGTGCGGCGCCCGGAGCGCACGCCCGCGGATGCGCGGCACTACCGGCGACTGCTCAAGGAGTCCGCCGCGTACGTGTGGCGTGCACCGGCGCCCACGTACGTTCGCCGGGCCTGGGTCGTGGCGCGCACCGCGTACTGGAGAATGAAGGGCGACTTCAGCGATGCGCAGGTGATGCCGGGCGTGCTCTATCTCGCCCAACTGGAAACGATGTCGCGCTGGGCCGGCGCGAACGGCCGTGCCGGTGCGTGATGCGTGCGGATGCCCTCACTCGTAGCGGAGGGCGACGATCGGGTCGAGGCGTGAGGCCTGCCGGGCCGGCCACACGCCGAACACGATCCCGACCAGCGCCGCGAAGAGGAACGCCACGACCACGGACGCAGGCGCGACCTGCGTATTCCACTGCAACACGGTGCGCAGCGTCGTGGCGCTGCCCACGCCGATCACCACGCCGATGATGCCGCCCAACGCGCAGAGGGTCACTGCTTCGATCAGAAACTGCAGCAAGATGTGCCAGCGCGTTGCACCGAGCGCCTTCCGAATCCCGATCTCGCGCGTGCGTTCGGTGACCGACACGAGCATGATGTTCATGATGCCGACTCCTCCCACGAGGAGGCTCACGCTCGCGATCGCCGCCAGCAGCACGCCGAAGATGGTCGTCGTCTGATTCATCACGCAGCAGCGGGCTGGTCGAACCCCAGATTCTGGAGCACGGTCGTGCCTAACACTGCGAGCCGGCGACGCGCTCGGTCGTCCTGATCGCTGAACATGCGCCCCACCGCGATGCGAAACTGCTTTACCTGTAGAATATTCGGCGTCGTCCCGGTGATCTGAGTGAACGCGTTGGCGCCGTGATATTCCACTTGCAGGTCGCGATCTTGTTGGGGTTGGACCATGGTGAGGAGGTGGGCGCGCGCACGTAGAAACTGGACGTCTTCCATGCGCAGTCGGTGGGTGTCCGATCGCTCCACCCCACCCTGGACGACGCGCGTCGCGTGCACCGAAAGCTCCGTGGTGCCGAGGGCGGCAATGCGGGATTGAATGGCATGACGGGCGCCCGCCCCGAGGGCCAGCATGGCGATGACGGCGGCGACCGCGATGACGATGCCGAGCATGGTCAAGATCGAACGCAGCGTGTTGGCGCGCAGAGCGCGCAGGGCGACAGCGACGATTTCTCCGAGAAGCATGTTCGGGCCGGTGCAATGAGAACGCGGCAGCGCAGAATCGCGCAGCAGCGACAAGTATGGCACGGGTCGCCTGTCACACGCATGACAGCGCGATTCCGCGGCGCTGACGCCGGTCGTGGCGGGCCGCGTGTTGCCCGGCACGCGCAAGGCGTCTAAGTTGGCCAGTGGTGCAACTGTACTCTTCCTGGCCCTCCCGCGCCGCACATCGGCGCTTGGATGCCGTAGGCTTCCATGCCTTTGCCTGACTCCGACAGCGACGCGATTATCGCGCGGAACAAGCGAGCGCGCCACGATTATCATCTCCTGGAGACCTGGGAGACGGGGATCGTGCTGACCGGAACGGAGATCAAGTCGCTGCGTGCGGGGAAGGCCAACATCACGGATGCCTACGCCGTCGTGAGTGCTGGCGAAGTGTTTCTGCTCAACGCGCACATCGCGCCATACGACCAGGGCAATCAGTTCAATCACGAGCCTACGCGCACGCGGAAACTGCTCCTGCACAAGCGCGAGGTGCGCAAACTGATCGGGGCGGTGGAACGCCAGGGACTCACGCTGGTGCCACTCGATCTTCACTTCAGGCGGGGTAAGGCCAAAGTGTCCCTCGCGCTGGGCAAAGGAAAGAAACTGCACGACAAACGCGAGGACGCTCGCCGTCGTGAGGACGAGCGCGAGATGGCTCGAGCGGCGCGCGTTCGATGAGTGTCGTCTTCGCGCTCGCCTTCCAAGTCGTCGTCGCAACGTCGGGTGCCGCGCCGCAGCCTGCACCGGCGCGTCGCGTTGGGCACACGGCACGCCGGGTGGTCGTGGTCGACGCTGGCCACGGCGGACCGGACAACGGCATGACCGGCCCCATCGGCGCGCGCTGGAAGTTGTACGAGAAGGACATCACGCTCCAGGTGGCGAAGCGGGTGGCCAGCGCGCTGCGCGACAGGGGATTGGGCGTCGTCATGACGCGCACCACGGACACGCTCATCGCGCTGTCTGACCGCGGGCGCATCGCCAACGAACATCACGGCGATGTGTTTGTCTCCATCCACGTCAATGCCGCGAACCCCAACTGGAGAGATCCCGGCGCCGCGCGCGGGTTCGAAACGTACTTTCTGGCCGAAGCACGCACGGAAGACGCGAAGCGCGTCGAGCAGATGGAAAACGCGTCGGTGCGGTTCGAGGCCGGCGTGCACGCGGGGAAAGACGATCCGCTGAACTTCATCATGAACGACATGGCGCAGAACGAACACCTGCGCGAGTCGAGCGAGTTGGCAGACCTCATCCAGCAGCATCTGGGGTCCATCGAACCGGGTCCGAGTCGCGGCGTGAAGCAAGCGGGATTCGTCGTACTCGTCACCGCGTACATGCCGGCGGTGCTGGTGGAAATCGGCTTCGGCACCAACCCGGCCGACGCCCGGTTCATCGCAAACGCCTCCCATCAACGTCAGATCGCGTCCGCCATCGCCGACGCCACGGTCGAATATCTCGATCACTATCAGAAGCGGTTGGGGGCGTCAACGCCGTGACGCGGCGGACCGAGTGATCGCGTGAGCGGCGCCAAACGCCTAACGCCAGACGCCGATGCGCCCCTCGCGGTGCGGGTGGCCGGCCTGTCGTTTCAGAATCCGGTGGTGTTGGCCGCGGGCACGGCGGCCTATGGTCGCGAATTGGACGGGATGATAGCGTTGGACGAGCTCGGGGGGATCGGCACGAAGGCGGTCAGTCTGCGTCCGCGCGCGGGGGCGCCCGCCCCGCGCGTGGCCGAGGAAGCCGGGGGCGGGGGCGGGGGCGGGGGCGCCATGATCAACGCCGTCGGGCTCGCCAACCCTGGGGTGGACGAGGTGCGGCGCACCGAGCTGCCCTGGCTGGCGCAGCACCTGCGGCGCGCCCGCGTGCTGGTCAACGTCGTGGGCGATACGGTCGAAGAATATGCGGCGGTGGTCGCCGCGCTCGACGCCGTGTCTGGCGTGGATGGTTTCGAGCTCAACGTGAGCTGCCCGAACGTTCGCGCGGGCGGCATGGAGTTCGGCGCCGACCCCGCAACACTCGCCGCGGTCGTGCGTCTGGCGCGCGCTGCGACGCGGCGTCCGTTGTTCGTGAAGCTCAGTCCGGCCGCCACCGACATCGCCGCCAGCGCGCGCGTGTGTGTTGACTCGGGCGTGGACGCTATTACGGTGGTGAACACGCTGCCAGGGCTGGTGATCGACGTCGAGCGGCGGCGACCCGCGTTAGGTTTCGGGTCGGGTGGAGTGAGCGGCCCCCCGTTGCTACCGGTAGGCGTCCTGGCTACCTGGAACGTGCACCGCGCCCTGGGGCCGAGTGTCCCCGTGCTCGGCGTCGGTGGCGTCGCGTCGGCAGGCGACGCGCTGCAGTACCTCATCGCCGGCGCGTCGCTGGTGGGCATCGGTACGGCGGCGTTGCGCGATCCCCGCGTCCCCGAGCGTGTCGTGTCCGATCTGCGCCGGTGGTGCGAACGACACGGCGTTCGCTCGTTAGGCGAGATCATCGGAACGCTCACGTGGCCCACGTGACCACCGCGCCGGCGCGGGCCATTGTCGCGCTCGATGTTCCGAGTGTCGCCGATGCGGTGGCGCTCGTGGTCCGCCTCGGCGCCGCCTGCAATTTCGTGAAGGTGGGGAGCGAGTTGTTCACGGCGGCCGGACCGGCGGTGATCGACGCCGTGCGGCGCGGCGCCAACGACGGCGTACGCGACGTGTTTCTCGACCTCAAGCTTCACGACATCCCGAACACCGTGCGCGCCGCCGCTCGCTGTTCGGCCGCCCTCGGCGCGCGTCTGCTCTCCGTGCACGCCACCGGCGGCAGGACAATGATCGAGGCCGCCGTGGAGGGGGCAGGAGAGCGGTGCAGTGTGCTCGTCGTGACCGTGCTGACGTCGCTCGATGCGACTACACTCGGCGAGGTGTGGGGACGTCCCGTGCGCGACGTGTCCGCGGAGGTGCTGCGGTTGTCCGATGTCGCGCGACACGCTGGCGCGCGGGGCGTGGTCTGCAGTGGAAGCGAGGCGGCGGCCGTCCGGGCTCGGCATGGCGCAGCGTTGGAGATCCTTGTTCCTGGAGTGCGACTCGCCGGCGGCGCGACGCATGATCAGAAGCGGGTGGTGACGCCGGCCATGGCCGCGTCCGCGGGCGCCACGTACATCGTGGTGGGTCGCACGGTAACTGGGGCACAGGACCCGCGGGCCGCAATGGATGAAGTGGTCGTAGAGCTGGGAAAGGGAGCCGAAAGAAGGAAGGAGGGGAAGGAAGGGTAGGAGGGGGTGGTAAGGAGTAGGCGGTCGAGCGTGACCTGGTTCATGTTGCGCACCACTACGGACGACGCCCTATTACTCGGTTCCTCGTTTCCATCCGCCTTCCTTGCATCCCCCTCGTAAGTCAGTTAATTTATAAGACTTGACTGGATTTTGTCCTTAGTTGAGGTGCGAGGCTGTGAAAGTTCGAAGCAGCGTGAAGCCGATCTGCGAGCATTGCAAGGTGGTCAAGCGCAACGGTGTTACGCGGATCATCTGCAAGCGCAATCCCAAGCATAAGCAACGTCAGGGCTAACTCATGGCACGTATCGCCGGCGTGGACTTGCCACGCGAGAAGAAAATCGAGATCGGACTCACGTACATCTACGGCATTGGCCGCGCGGTCGCGCGCCGCATCGTTGCCGAGACGGGTGTGAACGCCGAGCTGCGCATCAAGGATCTGAGCGACGCCGATGTGAACCGTCTGCGCCAGGTCATCGAGCGCGACTATCGTGTGGAAGGGGCGCTGCGCACCGAGGTGGCGATGAACATCAAGCGATTGATGGACATCGGATCGTACCGCGGCATTCGGCATCGGCGCGGGTTGCCGGTGCGCGGGCAGCGGACGCACACCAATGCGCGCACCAAGAAGGGTCCACGTCGTGCGATCGCCGGCAAGAAGAAGGTCACCAAGTAAACGACAGCGAGGGTTGCGCGCCGACGTGCGCGGACCCGGACTCCAGTCCCTGGATCGGGCATGGCCACAGCGAAGACCGGAACGAGCAAGAAGAGCAAGCGCGTCGTGGAGGCGGAGGGGATCGCACACGTCAACGCGACCTTCAACAATACGATCGTGACGATCACGGACATGCACGGCAATGCCGTGGCGTGGGCGTCATCTGGTAAGGCGGGATTCAAGGGCTCGAAGAAGTCCACGCCGTTCGCCGCCACCGTTGCCGCCGAGGCGTGCGCGCGTGAGGCGATCGGAATGGGCGTGAAGCGGGTGCACGTCCGCGTGCAGGGTCCGGGCAGCGGTCGCGAGTCGGCCATCCAGGCGTTGGCGGCGGCGGGTCTGCAGATTCGTTCTATCAAGGACGTGACGCCGATCCCGCACAACGGCTGTCGCCCTCCCAAGCGGCGGAGGGTCTAACCGATGCGGTACACTGGACCCAGCTGCCGGCAGTGCCGTCGCGAATGAACGAAGTTGTTCCTGAAAGGGACGAAGTGTTTTACCGAGAAATGTCCCCTCGAGCGGCGGCCGTACGCGCCGGGCCAGCACGGGCAGGCAACCGCGCGTCGCCGTAAGGCGTCGGAGTATGCGAAGCAGCTGCGTGAGAAGCAGAAGGTGAAACGCATTTACGGTGTGAGCGAGCGTCAGTTTCGGAACACGTTCGAGCGCGTGACGAAGCTTCCCGGCGTGACGGGTCACAACTTGCTTGCCGCCCTCGAGAGCCGCCTTGACAACATCGTATACCGGATGGGCTTCGCGGCCAGCCGCAAAGCGGCGCGCCAGCTCATCCGGCATCGACACATCGAGGTCAACGGGAAGCAGCTTGATATTCCCAGCTATCTCGTGGGTCCGGGCCAAGAGGTGCGCGTGCGCACCAAGTCGCGCGAGCAGGTTTCGGTGCTGTCCGCGATCGAGTACTCGTCGCGTGGCGCGCCGCTCAACTGGATCGCCGTCGATCGGGACACGTTCAGCGGACGCATGCTCGAGCGGCCGGGCCGCGGCGACATTCCAATCGCGGCGCAGGAGCAGCTGATCGTCGAGCTGTATTCGAAGTGAGTTGACTGCGGTGGTTGGTGGTTGGTGGTGGGTGGTTGGGAACTAAGTACGTTCGCCTTGCCGTTCCAACCCCGAGCACCAACTACCAACAACCGCATGCAAGGTCGAGACCCTAACTCTCTTACGAGCCCACCGCGCGTTAGGGGCGGGGTGGGGCGTCGCCGGGCAGTGCCCGGTCGGACCGAACGAGGATTACAACATGGTTCAAGCAATCGATCTTACCGGGCTGGTGCGACCCCAGCTCGTCGAAGCAACCAAGCGTGACGACAATCCGCACGTCGCTGAATTTCGCATGCAGCCGCTGGAGCGTGGCTTCGGTCATACGTTAGGCAACGCCATGCGCCGGCTGCTGCTCTCATCGCTGCGTGGCTCGGCGGTTTGGGCGTTCCGCATCGATGGTGTGGTGCACGAGCATCAGACCATCTCCGGCGTGGTCGAGGATGTCCACCAGATCATCGGCAACCTCAAGACCCTCACCCTCGCGCTCGCCGATGATGTGGACGCCGCCATCCTGCGCATCCGCAAGACGGAGGCGGGACCGGTGACCTCGGCGGACATTCAGAGCTCCGGCGTCGTGCGGGTCATCGGCACCGATCAGCACCTGTTCACGCTCCAGGACGACCGCGAGCTCAACGTCGAGCTCTACGTCAACAAGGGGCGCGGCTACATCGAAGCCGATCAGCATCCGCTGGACCGTGGGCTGCCGGTCGACCTGGTGCGCATCGACGCGATCTACAATCCGGTGCGCCGGGTGAACTTCGCGGTCGCCGAGACCCGCGTGGGACAGCGCACCGACTACGACCGTCTCACGCTAACGGTCGAGACCAACGGCACCATCACGCCCGAAGAAGCGGTGAGCTATGCGGCGGCGCTGGCGCAGACGCACTTCCAGTTCTTCGCCAACTTCGGATCGCATGCCCAGGGCGCCGTGCCCGTGGTGGGCGAGCATTCCGCGGACGCGCAGCGCCTGCTGCAGCTCTTTCATACGCCGATCGACGAGCTGGAACTGTCGGTCCGCTCGGTGAACTCGCTCAAGAATTCCGACATCCGCACGTTAGGCGACTTGGTGCGGCAGACGGAATCGCAAATGCTGCAGGTAAAGAATTTCGGCAAGAAGTCGCTCCAGGAGATCGCGGATCTGCTCGAGCGCGAAGGCTTGAATTTCGGGATGCGGTACGAGGAGACGGCCGATGGCGTGCGGATCACCGATTGGGGTACCGCACCGAGCCGCGCCGCCGCCGCCGCGCCCGACGACGAGGAGTAACGACCGATGCGTCACCGGAAGGCGGGACGGCAGCTCCGCCGCACGAGCGAACAGAAGCTCGCGCTCATGCGCAACCTCGCGTCGTCGCTCATCGAGCACGGCGTGATCGAGACGACGGAGGCCAAGGCCAAGGAGCTGCGGCCGTTCGTCGAGAAGTTGATCACCAAGGCGAAGTCGGGCACGCTGCACGACCGGCGACTCGCCGTACGCCACATCCATAAGCGGGCCACGGCCGACAAACTGTTTCAGGAGCTCGGCCCCAAGTTCGCGTCGCGTGCCGGCGGCTATACCCGGATCCTCAAAACCGGGCACCGCAAAGGCGACGGCGCCGAGATGGCCCGCATCGAGCTCATCGAGGGCTGACTATGCAGAAGAGAGGATGCTACGTGTGCGGCAAGGGCGTGGCCTTCGGGAACAACGTGTCGCACGCCAATAACAAGGTGCGCCGCGTCTGGAAGCCGAACCTCCAGGTCGCCCGCATCCTGGTGGACGGCAACGTCACCAAGATCCGCGTGTGCACGCGATGCTTGAACGCGGGAAAAATCCAACGCGCTCCCCGCGGACGGGTCGCGTGAGGACCTCGATGCTCGTCGCGTCGTCCACCGGGGAGCTGTCGTTCAGCTCCCCGTATTTTTTGCCGGGCGCCGTTTCGCGACCGCG
Organism: Gemmatimonadaceae bacterium; assembly: GCA_025450035.1. GTDB lineage: Bacteria > Gemmatimonadota > Gemmatimonadetes > Gemmatimonadales > Gemmatimonadaceae > JADGGM01. The sequence continues at coordinate 2,098 of JANWIF010000015.1, read as the reverse complement.
GTCGGTCGAGTCCCGTGCTCCGCGTGCGGAAGCCAGATGACGACGGCGCTGATCACCGGCATCACCGGGCAGGACGGGTCGTACCTGGCCGAGCTGCTGCTCGCCAAGGGCTACCGTGTCGTCGGTGTCGTTAGGCGAAGCTCGACCACACCGTACGAGCGCATCGCCCACCTGGTGGATCGCGTCGAGCTCGTCTCGGCCGATCTGCTCGACCAACACTCGTTGGTCGATGCCATGGCCGGCTGCTCGCCCAACGAAGTCTACAACCTGGCGGCCCAGAGCTTCGTGCAGACGTCGTGGAGTCAGCCCGTGCTCACGGGTGAATTCTCCGGGCTCGGCGTCACCCGCGTGCTCGAGGCGGTGCGCAAAGCCGCCCCCACCGCGCGCGTTTACCAGGCTAGCTCCAGCGAGATGTTCGGTAAAGTGGCCGAGTCGCCGCAGAACGAAGGCACTTCGTTCTACCCGCGCAGCCCGTATGGCGTGGCCAAGGTGTACGGCCATTGGATCACCGTAAACTATCGCGAGAGCTATGGGATGTTCGCGGTGTCGGGCATTCTGTTCAACCACGAGAGTCCCCGGCGCGGCCTCGAATTCGTGACACGCAAGGTGACCGACGCCGCGGCGCGCATCAAGCTCGGCCTGGCGCGCGACGTCCGGTTAGGCAACCTGGAGGCGCGGCGCGATTGGGGCTTTGCCGGCGACTACGTGGACGCCATGTGGCGTATGCTCCAGCAGGACACCGCCGAGGACTACGTGATCGGCACCGGGCAGACGCGCTCCGTGCGGCAGTTGTGCGAGGTCGCGTTCGGCGCGGTGGGACTCGACTACCGCGAGCACGTGGTGCAGGACGAACGCTTCTTCCGGCCGGCCGAGGTGGACTTGCTCGTGGCCGATGGCACGAAGGCTCACGCGCGCCTCGGATGGCGGCCCACGATGTCGTTCGAGGACCTGATCGCCATGATGGTCGAAGCGGACCTGGCGCGCCACCGCGCCACGCGGTAGCGGTGCGCGCACTGGTGACCGGTGCGGCGGGCTTCGTGGGGCAATGGCTCTGCGATGGCCTGGTGGAGCGCGGCTGGGACGTGTTCGGTGCCCGGTTAGGCGAAGCGATTCCCCCCGGACGCCTCGACGAGACCCACCGGGATGCCGTACGGTGGCTCGCCTGCGACGTCACCAGTATCGCCGACCTGCGCGCCACCCTCGACACGAGCGCGCCCGATGCGGTGTTCCACCTCGCCGGCATCGCGTTCGTTCCGGCGGCCACGGCGGACCCGGGCGGCGCGCTGGAGGTGAACGTCGCGGCCGCGGCACGACTGCTCGCCGAAGTGGCCACGCGACGCGCAACGGGCACCCTCGATCCGATCGTGCTCGTCGTGGGCAGCGGTGAACAGTACGGCCGCCACGCCGCCGAGGAGCAGCCGCTGGATGAGCGTGCCGAGCAGCGGCCGCTCAACCTGTACGCGGCGTCGAAGGCGGCGCAGGAAGTCGTGGCACTCGCCTCCCATCGCTCCACCGGTTTGCGGGTCATCGCCACGCGCTCGTTCAATCACAGCGGACCGGGTCAGGCGACGCACTTTCTGATTCCGGCCCTCGTGCAACGCGCCCTCGCGCTGCGCGGCGCAGATGCCGCGCTCCCACTTGGCAACACGTCCACGATTCGCGACTTTCTTCACGTGTCCGACGTGGTGCGCGCGTACATCGGCCTGGTCGAACACGGCGCCGCGGGCGAGGCGTACAACGTCGCCAGCGGCTGCGGCGTGACGGTGATGACCGTCGCCGAGCGAGTGCTTGCTCTGGCCCAAGTGCAGGCGAAATTGCAGGTCGATCCGGCGCTGGCCCGTCCGGTAGAAGTACCAGCTCTGATCGGCGATGCACGGAAGCTCCGTGCAGCTACCGGGTGGGTGCCGGAGCGCTCCCTGGACACCATTATCGACGACGTGATTCGTGCCACGGCGCACTGACCTGCATCGCATCCTGCTCATTGGCTCGGGGCCCATCGTCATCGGCCAGGCCGCCGAGTTCGACTATTCGGGCACGCAGGCAACGAAGGCGCTGCGGGAGGAAGGGTACGAAGTGATCCTCGTCAACTCGAACCCGG
>JANWIF010000014.1 GCA_025450035.1 Gemmatimonadaceae bacterium | reverse complement strand
CGGCGAGCACGGCGCGCGACGCGCCGTGGTCGACAGCTCGTAACCCCAATACGCCCTCGTAGAACGCCAGCGAGCGCGCGAGATCGGCGACTTGAAGACGCACTCGTCCAAGACGCGTGGTGTCCGGAAGGCGAAATCCCCCTGGCGCCGCACCATAACTCCCTGGCGTCGCCGGCTGCACGCTGCCGGCGTCGTCAGTGAGCCCGGGGGGTGTCGCGGTCATGGAACGCTCCGTAAGCCGTTGGCCGGGGAGGGCATGATGAGTTTCCACGCGGTGCCGAATTTCGTTCCGAGTCGACCCTGAAGAGTAATCCCCAAGAGACCGAGCGCCTCGAGTTGTCGGGCGCGTACCAGCGCGCCCACGTCGATCGCATGGAGACCTCCGCCGCGCACCAGCGCCGCCACCGCGTCGTTGGCCTGCTGATCATCGCCGGCAATGAAGACGTCAGGCGTTTGCCCGGCGACTTCTCCCGTCAGGAGCGTGCCGGCGAATGTCGTGTTGAACGCCTTGACGACCTTGGCTCCGTTAGGCAATGCATCGCGAATCGTTTCCGCCGCCGACGTGCCGGGTGGCGTGACCAGCCCGTCGTACGTGTCGTTCAGCGGGTTCGAGATGTCGACGACAATCTTGCCATCCAGCTCCGCGCCCAGCGTCCGTGCCGTCTCCAGGTTCGCGCCATACCAACTCGCAAGAATGATCACGTCGCTCTGCGGCACGGCGTCCGCCGGCGTTTCGGCGACGGCGACCTTCGCGCCGTTGGGCGCCAGGCCGCCCAGGTCGTCGGCGAGCTGCTCGGCCGCCGCCGGGTCCACGTCGTAGAGCGTGAGCACGTGCCGGCCGGCCGCCGCCCGGATGGCGATGCCACGGCCCATCTTGCCACAGCCGATAATCAGAACCCGCATCGAGAGGCTCAGCTGAATGGTGAGAACCGTCGGCGCGACGAGCGTCCTGGCCGCCATCTCGTACTCGGACATCGGTGCGTGCGATCTCGCACGCTTAATGCCTGACAGCAACATGTTGCCACATGTCCGGCCGTTTTCCCTGCCGGACCCGAATGGGACCATCCGAATGAATACGCGAACACGCGCTCTCGAGGAGTCGGTATGACCAGCACGAGCGACATGAGTGCGTCAGCGATGGGAGCCGCTGAACGACGCGGGACTGGCTGGCTGACGGTGTGGGGCGTGCTGCTGATCATCACCGGCATCCTGGCCGTACTCATGCCGGAGATCGCCGCCCTGGCCACCGCGCTGGTCTTCGCGTGGCTGCTGATCCTCGGCGGAATATTCGAGATTGCGCATTCGATCCACACCCGCCGCTATGAGGGCTTCGGCTGGAAGCTCGCTTCCGGCATCCTGACCCTCGTGCTCGGTATCTGGATCCTGATAATGCCGCTCGCGGGCGTCGCGTCACTGGCATTGCTGGTCGGCGTCTTTCTGTTCGTCGCCGGTATCGCCCGAGCGATGTTGGCCTTTCGCCTGAAGCCGCTGGCCGGCTGGGGCTGGGTGCTATTCAACGCATTGTTGTCGATCGCGGTCGCGATACTCATTGCCATCGGTTGGCCGCAGAGCTCGGTGGCCTTCATCGGGTTCCTTACCGGGCTCTCGCTCATCTCGTCGGGCATCTGGCGAATCGCACTGAGACGATTCGTAGCCGCCTGATCGCCGCCGTACACACACGGCTCGACGCGGCTGGCCTATCCCATATCTACCCTCGGGTCGCGGCCTGCAACGGCCCGTAGTCCCGGTACGCCTCGGTCCAGAGCCGAACGTCGAGCGGCCGGTAGCGAAAGCAATGAGTGACTTCGAGCTCGGGCTCTGCCCGCACGGCCCGTGACTCGACCAACTCGAACTCCGGCGCGCCGCCGAGTCCGGTGCCATTGAGTCGCTCAGCCTCCGCTCGGCACACCTCGCCAGGCGTCGGCGGGCTCGCGGGATACGCATCTTCGTGATGGCCGATCAGCGCTTGCCAGTATTCGTCTCCCGCGCGTTCGAAGCTCGCGCGCAGATCCGCGTTAGTCAACGCCATGGTCGGGTCCTCCGGTATGGCCTTCAGGCCGGCTTGGGTTCGGTGGGCAGCCCCGACTTCTTCCACGCCCGCCAGCCGCCCTCGAGCGCGCGCGCCTTCGGCCATCCGGCTCGTCTGAGCTGCAGCGCCACCCGGGCGCTCGTGGCTTCGTCCATTCACGCACAGTAGACCACCAGCGTGGCCCGCTGCGAGAGCCGGAGGGCGGTAGCATCGCGGATGGGGTCGTCGGGATTCACGCGCACCGCGCCGGCGGCGGTGATCGTCTCCGGCTCATAGTTCCGATTCGCGCGCGAGTCCACCACCACGATCGGCTCGCCGCGCGCAAGCAGGTCGCGCATCTCGTCTATCGAGATGCGTGTGGGCACCTGCTCCTCCGCCTGCCTAACCGGGACAGGCGGCGCAATCGCCGCCGGCGCCTCGGTGGGCGCCGGCGCCGCGCCATGGCGGCGGATGAACAACCCGATACCGCCGCCGTGCAACACGATCGACAACAGGACCACGAAGCTCGTGATCGTGAACAGGCGCTCCGATCCCGGAAGGCCGGCGAACACCGGCACCAGCACCAGCAGTAGCGAACTGAGTCCGCGCGCTCCGAACAGCGACACGAGCCTGCGGTCGCGCTCCTGCATCCCCACCCGCGCCACAACGTCCTGAACCCGAACAGCTACTTCGTCGAGAACGGCGACTTCGTGAAACTGCGCGAGCTCTCCGTGAACTACCAGCTCTCCAACTCGATGATCCATAGCCTCGGACTAGACCGCTGGATCCGAAGCCTCAAAGTCGCGGTCATCGGCCGCAATCTGAAGACGTGGACCAAATACAGCGGTTTCGATCCCGAAGCGGGATCGGGTGGCGATGCCAACTTCCGCATCGACGGCTTCCGGTATCCGGCATTCCGCACGTTCTCAGGTCAAATCGAACTCGGCTTCTGACCGTGTCCATACGACATCGGAGCGAATCACCCATGCGATTCTTGCACTCGAGGACACTGCTGGCAGCCGGTGCGGTCATCCTGGCGCTGGCAGCGTGTAATCAGGACCTCGTCATACCGAACACCAATCAACCGAATACCAAGAACGCCGTCTCCACGCCCAGTGACGTGGCGGCGTTGGCGGCAAGCTCGATCCAGACCTGGCAGGACGCCAGTCAGGAGATGAATCCGTCCCAGGCGCTCGCCATGATGGCGGATGCACTGACGTCGAGCTACAACAACTTCGGCATGAATCTGAGCTCGGCGGAACCGCGTATCGCCTATCCAAACAACACCACGGGCGGTGACTACACCGCGATGGCGCAGGACCCGTGGTATGCGAACTACACGGCGCTCGGTGAGGCCAACGATGCCCTCACGGCCATTGCCGGCGGTATCGTAATCGACGATGCGGCCACGACCGAGTCCTACAAGGCGCTCGCGATGTTCACCCAGGGGCTCGCGCTCGGAAACGTCGCGCTGATCTTCGATCAAGGGTTCATTGTCGACGAAACGTCCACCCTGCCGGTGCCCGTTGCCGATATCAAGAAGTACCCCGACGTCGCCGCAGCAGCGGTGGCAAAACTCGACGCCGTGATCGCCTTGACCCAAGGGAAGACGTGGACCTTGCCGGCGAGTGTACTCCCCATCGCTGGCATCGACCTCACGGCCGCGAACCTCGGCAAACTCGCCAACACCATGGCGGCCCGCATTCTAGCCTACACTCCGCGCGACGGCGCCGAGAACACCGCCGCGAACTGGGCCAGCGTGTTGAGCCACGCTCAGAATGGTATCAGTTCCGGAACCCCGTTCGATTTCGCGATTCAAGAGGACGGCGGGACGCTGTGGTGGGACGGATACAAAGCGTACGGGGACTATGACCCGTGGAACCGTGTGAGCATGCGCGTCATGCACGAGATGAATCCGAACCTCCCGGCGGAGTACACCACATGCTCCTCCATTCCTAACGACTTGTCGTCGCCCGACCATCGCTTCACAACCGACTTCGCGTACGTGGCGAGTATTCCCTTCGCCTGCGCCCGCGGGGCATGGCATTTCAGCAATTGGGTCCACACCAGGTACGTCGATGTTACGTGGGTCACCGGCGTGTTCACCGGTATCGCCCCGTTAGTCCTCGCGGCCGAGAACGATCTGCTCTGGGCCGAGGCGCTCACGCGCACCGGTGGAGACCTCAACCTGGCGGCCACGCTCGTCAACAAGACCCGCGTGGGCCGCGGCCAGCTGCCACCGGTGGCCGCCAACACGGACGCGTTACTCGCGGCCATCCAGTATGAGCAGGACGTGGAGCTACTCGTGACAGGCGGCGGACTGCAGTGGTTCAATCGACGGCGCATTGACGGGTTGCAGCAAGGCACGCCGCGGCACCTTCCGGTGCCGGCCAAGGAATTGGAGATCGATCGGCTCGCGATCTACACCTTCGGTGGTGCACCACCCAACCCGGTGTATCCGGACAAGTAAGACTCACGCGATGGCGCATTGCGAAACCGGCCCCGTGGCAGACTCGCCACGGGGCCGGTTTCTTCGCTGTATTGTGTATTGTGGTGTATTGTGGTTCGCTACGCGCCCTTCAGTGCGAGATTCGCACACGCGATGACCTCGGTGAGTCGTGCCGTGTGGCCCACAAAGATGTCGATGTGGAACATGCCCTCGGTCGGGAACTCGAACGGGATTTCGGCGGTCGCATCCACGCTGCCGCTCCCGCCAACATCGAGTGGATCGAACGCTGTGATCGGGAGCACCGGCGACATCAGATTCCCGCACCGCCCACTGGCCAGGACCCAGGAGATGCTTCCACCATTTTCCGGCGTGCTCATCCGAATGTGAATGGTCGTGCGGCTCATTCCCGACCCGGAATTCACCATGGTTACGTTGCCCTGGTAAAAGAGCGGCTCCGTGGCTGGAGCGACAGCTCCCGTTCTCTGTCGGAACGGCTGAATGGTGCCCACCCAATATGCTGCTTGCTTCGGTCCGCTTCCCGCCTTCGAAGAGTGGCGGGCGCATCCTCCGCCGGTCACGATCAGCGCCGTCGCCACTGCTCCGAGCGTTAACTGGTGCATGAGACCTCCCGTCGCGTGGGTGAGGAGCAGCAGCACCGACGACATCCGGACCGCTGTCAAATTGGGCCCATTTGTGCCGGACTCATCTTGTAGTGTTTTGTGCTTCCTGTCCATGCCTCACGGAAAATCCGTGACCCGCCGCCACACATTCCGAACACACCGCGCACGCGGTACGTTGCCCATTGAACCATCCGACTGACAGAGAGGAATTTGTGAGCTTGGCGCCGGTGGGACAGTCGCGGCAGCACAGGTTTCGATCTATCGATCGAGACTCCCTCGACCTCTCCGTCGTCCTTCACCGCGTTCTCTTTCACCCACCGTCATGCGCTTTCGACTCACCACCACGCACCAGCACACGCTTCAAGGACCCGCGCTCACCAGACTGTTGCTTGTCGCCACCGTCTTGAGCGCCGCCGCCGCATCGGCACGCGCCCAATCGGATACCGCGGCCGACCCGCGCGTTGGACTCGGCGCCGGTTGGATGGACGCCAAACAAGCGATCCGGAATCTCCGCCTTACGGCTCACGTGCCACGGCCGGAAGGCTTCGTCGATGCACAGAATCCCGGCGACTTCGGCCTGATAAACTCCGACCTCGCGTTCCAGGGCAACTTCGTCTTCCAAGGCAACTTCCACGGCTTCCAGGTGTGGGACATCTCGAAGCCCAGTAGCCCCACGCTCCGCACGGCCTTCGTGTGCCCCGGCGGCCAGGGCGATGTTTCGGTCTACCACAACCTGCTGTTCGTATCGGTGGAAGAGACCGATGCTCGGATCGACTGCGGCACCCAAGGCGTGCCCGACACGGTGAGTGCCGAGCGCTTTCGCGGCGTGCGCATCTTCGACATCACGGACATCGGCCACCCCAAACAGGTCGCCGCCGTGCAGACCTGCCGCGGTTCGCACACCAACACCCTGATCACCGATCCCAAGGACACGAACGACATCTACATCTACGTGTCCGGTACCAGCCCGGCGCGTTCGCCTAACGAGCTGGCCGGGTGCTCGGGACCATCGGTCACTGACTCCGTGAATAGCTCGTACTTTCGCATCGATGTGATTCGCGTCCCGCTGGCCGCGCCGCAGAACGCCAGGATCGTCGCCGACCCGCGCATCTTCGCCGACTCCGCCGGCCGGATCGCCAGCCTCTGGAAAGGTGGCGACCACGGACCGGGCACGCAGAATACCGAGCAGACGAATATGTGCCACGACATCACCGCCTACGCGGCGATCGGGTTGGCCGCGGGCGCGTGCTCGGGCAACGGTATCCTGCTCGACATTCGTGATCCGGCAAACCCGAAGCGCGTTGCCCAAGTGGTCGACCCGAACTTCGCCTATTGGCATTCGGCAACCTTCAGCAACGACGGCAGCAAGGTGCTGTTCACCGACGAATGGGGCGGTGGTGTCGCGCCGCACTGTCGGGCGAGCGATCCCGCCAATTGGGGAGCCGACGCCATCTTCACCCGCGCGGGCAACGCGCTGCGGTTGGCGGGATACTACAAATTGCCCGCCACGCAGACCGATCTGGAAAACTGCGTCGCCCACAACGGCTCGCTCATCCCCGTGCCCGATCGCGACATCATGGTGCAGGCCTGGTATCAGGGTGGGATCTCGGTGTTCGATTTCGCCGATCCGACCCACCCGAAGGAGATTGCCTTCTTCGACCGCGGACCAATGGACTCCACCAAGCTGGTGCTCGGCGGGTACTGGTCCGCGTACTGGTACAATGGTCACATCGTCGCGTCGGAGATCGGCCGCGGCCTCGACGTGTTCGATCTCGCGCCCAGCGAATACCTCACCCAGAACGAGATCGACGCGGCAAAATCGGTGACGGTCGACGTGCTCAACCCGCAGAACCAGCAGAAGATCGTCTGGCCAGCGACCTTCGTGCTCGCACGCGCCTACCTGGACCAACTGGTCCGTGACAACGGCCTCGACAAGAATCAGGCGTCGGGCGTAGCGACGGATCTCGCTCGCGCCGAAGGGCTGGCGGGCAGGAAGCGGCACGACGCACTTCATGAGGTTGCGACCCTTCTGGATCGCGACGCCCGGTTGTCCACCGACGCCATGCGCGTGCGCACACTGGCCTCGACCGTGCGAGACCTCGCCAGCACCGCGCCCTGATCAGAGCAGAGCAGACGTGGATCGCGATCTCGAGGCGCTCATTCGCCGCGCCGATGAGGCGGATGGCGACGCGGCCGATGCGCTCTTCGGAATGCTGTACCAGGAGCTGCACCGGCTCGCCGAGCACCATTTACGGCGCGCGCATGCCTCGCTCACGCTCGGCGCGACGACGTTGCTGCACGAAGCGTATCTGAACATTTCCGGCCGTGATGATGTCTCGTTCGTCAACCAGTCCCGGTTTCTGGCGTACGCGTCGCGCGCCATGCGCGGGCTGGTCATCGATTACGCCCGCCGGCGGCGCGCGAAGAAGCGCGGGCGGCAGTTGGAGATCACGCTTGCCGGCGACGAGACACCGTCGGCGGTGGCGACGCAGACGGCGCACGAGTTGACACGGCTGGGCGATGCGCTCGATGAGTTGACCATGCTGGAGCCGGCGCTGTCCGAACTGGTGGACCTGCACTTCTTCTGCGGCTTCTCGTTCGCCGAGATCGCCGGGTTCCGCGGCGTCTCCGAGCGTACGGTGCAGCGCGACTGGCGAAAGGCCCGTCTGCTCCTCCACCGGACCCTGCTCGACGAGGATCAGACCGCAAGCGCCTAACGTTAGGCGCAGGGCGTCAAGGCGGCAGCGTCGCCAACAGCGTTTGGGCCTCCAGCGTGCGCCGGTGCTGCGCACCGGCGCCGGTCCGCAATCCGGTCACCGCCAGCGCCAATACCGTACGGGCCGCCGCCGTATCGCCGCTGGCCAGCAAGGCTCGCGCCTCGAACAGCCGCGCCTCGCCCACATACGCACTCCGCGACCCGGCGAGCGAGTCGGCGTTCGCCACAGCATGTGCATCGCGCGCATATCGTAAGGCATCTGCATTCATGCCTAACGCTAACGATGTCTCCGACGCGAGCACCAGCGCCGCACGAAACACCGGTCGCCGCGCGCCTGCGAAGTAGCCGTTCGCCCGCAGGACCTCGATCACGAGGTCGTGTGCGGCGGCGGTGTCGCCCCTCGCCATGGCCACCATCGCGTCGAGGATGCGGGAGTCGGTGATCTCATCGTCCGTGCTCTTGAGGTCGGTGTGTGCCTCGATGTGCCGGAGGAGCGTGCTCGACAGCCGGCCATCCGCCATTCGCCCCAGTCGTATCTGCGCCTGCGCCAGTCCGAACAACCCGCGCCCCTCCCAATAGCCGCTATGGTCCTGCATCGCCTGCCCAACGAGCATCGCGAAATATTTCGCGGCGGAATCGAACTCCCCCTGAAAGAGCGCGGTGTGCCCGTAGTGGATGAGTGGCTGCGTCGGAATCCTCCCCGTCGGATCGCTCCGCGCGACGCGCTCGAGTACATCGTGAAGGAGTTGCTCGGCTTCGGCCGTCTCGCCGATGTCGCTCAACGTTACCGCCAGATCGTGTTGAATGATGGCTCTCGTCATCGTCTCGCCGCGGCCGGTGCTGTCCATGATGGCGGCCGCGTGCCGCAACGTCACGATCGCTTCGCGCGGTCGTTTCTCGCGCGCGAGCGCGTAGGCAAGCGTGGACAGCATCCCGACGTACATCATGTCCTTCGTCTCGCCCAGGCTGTCGCGGATCGCAATGGCTCGCCGAATCGCCGGCCCGGCACGACGGTCGGGGCCCGCCTCGTTGTCCAGCTGCGCTTCGTACTGCAAGCAGATCACGTCGACGCGCGGATCGGCAATGCGCGCGAGCATCGACTCGGCGCCATCCAGCGTACGACGGGCGTCGTCATAGCGTCCCCGGGTGCGCAGGTTGTCCTCCATGGTGCAGCGAATCTCGACCAGTTGCGCCGTGTCGTGCGTTGCAACGGCCAGCGACTCGGCGCGCGCCAGCAGCGCTCCGCGAACCTTGTCGTCGCCCAAATCGGCGTACTGCGACGACAGCTGGACGAGCATCGTCGCCAGCAAGCGCGGGTCGGACGCGAATTCCCGATCCACCGCCATGCGACCGCGGTCGAGAATCTCCCGCATGGTGATCGGCTTGTCGCCCACCTGCGACATCAGCAGCGATTGTACCTCCGCCTGAGCTTGGGCGCGTTTGGTTGCGTATACCGCCGCGTCGCGCTGCCGTTGCGCGTCCCGCATCTTCGACAGCGAGAATGCGGTCGCCGCGACGAGGACGGCCATCACCACCGTCGCCACCAGCACCCCGGTGCGGTGGCGACGCATGAACGTTCTGGTCCGGTAGGCAAGCGAGTCGCGGCGCGCGCTGACGGGCTGGTGGCGCAGGTACCGGTTCAGGTCGTCGCCGAGCGCGCCGACCGTCTGGTAGCGCTCGCGCGGGTCTTTGCGCAGCGCCTGCGCCAGCACGTTGTCCAGGTCGCCGTGTCCGAGCCGCGCCGGCTCGACCTCGAACAGCGCGCGCAACTCGTCGGCGGTCGTTCGACACCCTTCGGCGGTCGGATGACGCCCGGATACGAGCCCGTAGAGCAGCACGCCTAACGCATAGACATCGGTCGCGGTCGTGACCGGATCGCCGCGTACCTGCTCCGGCGCCGCATACTCCGGTGTGAACGCGCGGCTGCCCTCTGCCGTGAGGGCGGTGTGCACGCCGCCGGTCCCGCCGTCAATCAGCTTGGCGATGCCGAAGTCGAGCAGCTTCACCGTCCCGTCGCGCGTCACCAGGATGTTCGACGGCTTGATGTCGCGATGCACGATCAGGTTCGCGTGCGCGTGCCCAACGGCGCCCAGCACGTTCAGGACGAGGCGGACCCGCGCCTCGAGCGGCAGTCCGTGTTCACGGGCGAAGACGTCGATCGGCACGCCATCCACGTGTTCGAGCACCAGGTAGGGTTGGCCGTTGGGCCCCATCCCCGCATCCAGCAATCGCGCGATTCCCGGGTGCGTTAGGCGGGCAAGCACCGAGCCCTCGCGGCGGAAACGCGCCTGCCCGCCGGCACTCAGCCGCGCGAAATTCAGCAGCTTCACCGCCGCCAGTCCCTCAAAGCGCCCGTCGGTACGCCGCGCGAGCCACACCGACCCCATGCCGCCCTGACCGAGGTGCCGTTCCAGCGTGTACGCGCCGAGCTCGAGTCCTTCGAGCGTCTGGCCTAACGGCTCGCTCAGAAACCCGCTGCGATCGGCCTCCACCTCGCCCGTCAGCAAGTCGGCGAGCTCGCCGGCGATCGCGGGCGTCCGTTCGCGCAGTTCGACGAGCCAGCGCTCGCGGTCGTCAGCCGACATCTCCAACGCCTGATCGAGCAGCGGCCCTAGCACTCGCCAGCGGTCGCGATCCATCACCGCCATACGCACCCCCCCCCGGAAGCCCCCAGCATAGGGCGGTCAGCCCATTCGTGCCAGCACCCGGTACGCCGTGTCGGGTTTCCCCCCGTGTTTGCGATCACACATGTAGGCGGCACTGTGCGCGGCCCGGCGGCCGGACCAGCGCCTGAACTCCATCGAGGACGCTATGCATCGCAGAACCGTTTCGACTGTTGTGGCGGCGACCGCTGCCCTTGCCCTCTCCGCATGCTCCGAGCAGCCGACGGCCGTGACCTCCCCGGCGATCGCCGCCAACCGCAACACGTCGGTCATCGACAGTTCGTCGCCGCGTTTCATCCGCCAGCTCGCCGCCCAACGCGGCATCGTCGCCTTCCCCCGGTCGCCACGCGTGCGACCCGCCCTCGTGCGCCTCGGCCAGGCGCTGGCGTTCGACAAAATCCTGAGCGGGAACCGCGACATCGCCTGCACCACGTGCCACTTGCCCGCGTTCGAAACCGGCGATGGAAATAGTCTCGCTGTCGGGGTCGGAGGAGTTGGGTTAGGCACCAATCGCACCGGGCCTTTCATTGCCCGCAACGCGCCGCCCCTGTTCAACCTCGGCACAATGCGGCATCTGTTCTGGGATGGACGGGTCGAGATCGGGGAACACGGACACTTCCAAACACCTGCCGGCCGACAGGTCACGCCCGCGATGACGCGCGTGTTCGAGTTCGGCCCGCTGTCGGCCCAAGGAATGTTTCCGGTGACCGCGCGCGCCGAGATGCGGGGACCGGGAAACGAGCTCGCCGCGATCCCGGACAACGACAACACAGCGATCTGGGCGGCGCTCATGCGGCGACTCGGCAAGATCCCGAAGTATCGCGAGATGTTCAGGGAGGCCTACCCCGGCACGCGCTTCAAGGACATGACCTTCGCGTATGCGTCAAACGCGATGGCGGGGTTCTTCGTGTCCAAACTCACTTTCACCAACTCGCCGTGGGACCGGTTCCTCGACGGAAACGACCGAGCGATGTCGCCCCAGCAACTCGACGGCGCACGCACGTTTCTCACCATCAAGTGTTCGATCTGTCACACCGGCGCCACGTTCAGCGACGACCAGTTCCACGACGTCGCAGTGGCCCAATTCGGACCAGGCGAAGGCAATGGACCGTCAACGCGCGACGATTTCGGACGCATGAACGTGACCGGCGACCCGACGGACCTCTACCGCTTCCGCACGTCGCCCCTGCGCAACGTCGAGCTCACCGCGCCCTATGGCCACGACGGAGCCTTCGCCACGCTACGCGGCTTCGTCGAACACTACAGTCAGTCGGACCAAGCCCTCCTGAATTATGACCCGTCACAGCTCGAGTCGGCGCTGCAGAGCACCGTGCTTCCCACGGCGCCGACGATCCTCGCCCAACGCGACACCCTGTTGAACGGCGTGGTGCTCACGCCGGACGTTGTCGACAAGCTGGTGGCCTACATGCAGGCGCTCACCGACCCCGCGGCTCGCGATCTGTCAGACCTCGTCCCCGACCGAGTCCCCAGCCACATCCCGGTCGACCATCCTCATCCATCGTCCGCTCAGCCCCGGCCGCGCCCGTAACCCGGGTCAGGTTACGAGCGCGGCGCGCCGCTTTCCACCAGTTCGCCCGGCTGCTCACCAATCGCGGCCCCGCGTTCCGACTTCGATTCCGACGGCGGCCGATGCACCAATACGGGCACCGGAGCGGAACGCACGACCTTGTCGGCCACGCTGCCCATAAGTAGCCGCGACACACCGGTGCGGCCGTGCGTCTCCATGGCGATAAGATCCACGCCACTCGACTCCGCGAAGTCTACTATCGCTCTTGCCGGCACCGGATGCCGAACGACGTGCGTTTCCACATCCATACCTCGCGCACGCATCGGCGCAGCAACCCGCTGGAGATAATCCTCGGTCGCCGTTTGCATTTCCGTCTCGTCCGGATACACCAGGCTGCTCGGTTCAGGCGCGAAATACATCAGCGGCAACATCACGTGCAGCAGCACGAACGCCCCGGCATCACCAACGACCGCCAGCGCGTGATCGATTGCGGCCTCAGCGGCAGGGGAACCGTCGAGCGGCAACAGCGTACGCTGGAATGAGCGCGATGGCTCGTGGGCAGTAGTAGCCTTAGCTGACTCGTCCGGTCGCACAAGCAGCACCGGGCACTCCAAGCGCCGCACCATGTCGACGGCGGTACTGCCCAGCCACATGCGACTCAGGCCACTGCGGCCGTGAGTGGTCATCACCACAAGGTCGGCGCGCTGCGTCTTGATATGTTCGGCCAACGTCGCCGAAATTGGCCCGTCGAGCAGAGTGTGCCGCGCCTCCACGCCAGTATTCTGACGCAGCCGCCTCGCGACCGCTTCGAGGTATCTCTCGCCGCCCTTGCGCAGCTCATCATCCAGCCCCGGGTCGAGTGTTGGTGCACCTTGTGTTCGATAGGGCGGGAGCGACTCGTGCACATGCACGAGCTCGATTGCGGCTCGATCCCGCTGAGCTATGCCAAGCGCTACCGGAAGCGCCTGCTCGCTCGCCGGCGACCCATCTAACGGTACCACAATGCGGTACACCATGCTCCCACCTTTTTTGCAAACAATCGTTGCAGATGACGGACCACCGGCTCAGGCGCGCGTCAGACCTCATCACCAAGCGTGCCCCCTTCCTTCCCTTACTCGTCTTGCAGAATGAACGGGGCCAAAGCCGGCTCCCCGGTACCCCTCTCGGCAGTACTCGCGATGAAGCGAACCGATCTCATTCCAGTTTTCATTCTCCTGCCCCTGCTCGGCTTCGTGGCCGCGCAGGTCGTTCGGACCCCCGGAGCACCGGAGTCTCGCGCGACCGTTCCCGTCGTAGCCCGCACAGAGGCCGGCCGATTGGGGGCAGCTCCCGCCGCCCAGCCGTCGCGTGCGGTGAGCTCCGAACCTCTGGCCGCCGCCGGAGCGATGCCGCGTGATGTGTCCGAGATTCGCGAACGCCTGTCCGCCGGCGCTGCCGGTACGTACATCGATGAGATTCTCGTCGAGCGTGACTCCGCGCTCGCCCGTTGGCCCGAGCGCGTTTCTCATCCGGTTCGAGTGTGGGTTGGCGACGGTGAGGGAATCACCGGCTGGAGCAACACCTTCCCGGCTCGGGTGCGCGGCGCGTTTCAGGAATGGAGCGAGCTCGGCATCCCGGTGCGCTTCGAGTTCGTGGCCGACTCTGCGGATGCCGATGTCCACGTCTCGTGGATCGACCACTTCGACACGCCGATCAGTGGCAAGACGCTCTGGGCACGTGACCGAAGCTGGTGGATCGTGAGCGCCAACATCACCCTCGCGCTGCATCACAATGGCGGCCAATCACTCGACGACTCGAGTGTGAAGGCCATCGCGCTGCACGAGGTGGGTCACCTGCTCGGTCTCGATCACACATCCGACACCACCGACATCATGACCGCCCGCGTGCGCGTGCGCGATCTATCTAACGCCGACCGCGCGACCATGAAGCTGTTGTACACCCTTCCGCCGGGCAGCGTGCGCGAAGGCAAGTAGCTCGTGTCGATGATCGTTCGCGGCGCGCGCCGGCTTCCCGCCGGCGCGCGCCGTTCGTCATCTCGAATCCCACCTCAACAGCACCGTACGCCGTTTCTTGAGCCGCACGATGTCCAGCGTGAGACGCTGCGCATCTGACGCGCGATAGATGGACCGGCTCAGCGCACCGGGCGTTGTGATGCTCTGCCGGTCGGCGCTCAGGATCACATCGCCGTCGCGAAGCCCGGAGCGGCCAGCCACCGAGCCCGGCACGACGTGCAGCACCAGCACACCTTCATGCACACCGAAGTACTGGCCGAGATTGCCCACCGGGCGCACCTGGGCCCCAGCTACCACTGCGAGCTCCCCGTTGAGCGATATGACGCCACGCATCGATTCTTCGGGGAGCGGCGCCATGGGCGGTAGTGGGTTCACGAACACCTGCACGTCCGAGCTGGGTGGGGCAGGGGGTGCGGGGGCAGACGGTGCCGATGGCATCGCCGACGGCATAGGTGCGCGCGGCGCGACTCTGAAGCTCCACGTCCACTCGGACTGCGGACGTTTGGCGATCAGCGCGGTGAGCTGCTTGGTAGAGGGCCCGCGTTTCACGCGTAAGGAGAGGTGTGAGCCCGGCTTGAGCAGTGAGGTGAACGGTTCACAACCCGTCGTCACGTCTTGCCCGTTGAGCGCCATCAGCTTGTCGCCCGCTTGGATGCCGGCGCGCTCGGCCGGCGAATCGGGATCCACCGACTCGATGGTCGGATAGTCGTCGAACCGCATGAGCATCTTTCGGCCCGTCCGTTCCATGGCGCGGTTGCCTGAGAGGGTCACGCCTAACCAGCCGCCGTCCCCCACGTCCTGCGCGTCGCGCAGCGCACGGAGTGCTTCCACACCGCCGACGTTCGCGCGTTCGATGCGGCGCTGCAACAGTTCGCTCGTGATCGTCGCGTAGCGCTCCGTAGCCCGACGCAATTCCCCTTGCGCGCGGGCCAGCGCCTCGGTGTTCAAGCCGGTGGTGTCCTGCGCGGTGGTCGTACGCTGCAGCGCATCCATCAGCGCTTGGCGCGCGCGCTCCACTTGCTCGCGCGCGGCGTCGAGCTCGCGCTCGATTCGCGCTTCGGACGCCGCGTCGCAATCGGGACACGTCTTTGCAGGCGGCGTGGGAGCCGGAGTATCCTGCGCGGGCAACAGCGACGGCACGCCAAGCGTAGCTATCACGATCACCACGCCGGCCAGCGACGTTCCCCGAATCATGGTGCGTCCGACCCGCATCGGCGTCGTCATTTCGTTAGTAACTCGCCAGCGACATGCCCGCCGGCAGCGAGCCGTTGAGCTGTTGCAGCGTGACGGCGCGCGCCGTGCGGGCGGAGATGAGGTACTGGTTGATCACCGGATCCGCCGGCGCCTCGTTGGCTGCGGCCAAGGCGGCATCGGAGACGCGATCGAGCGCGGCCAGGCGCTGGCGGTATCGGTCTACTCCGGAGGCGCCGTGCAGCGTCGTATCGTGCGCCGCGACGAACGCTGCCCCGAGCCGGTAGTCGCTTTCCGCGCGGCGCATGAGTGAGAGCGCATCCTGCACGTTCACGATACCGCCCGCTGCGTCGCTCGATGCCGATGCGACCATCGCACCGGACGCACCCGTGTTCGCCGCCCCTCCCCCCCCGACCAACGGCAACGGTCGCGCCGCCGTCACCCGGCCCACCGCCAACCCGCCCAGCGCGATCACCAAGCCCGCCGCCAGCCGCATCCACGGGCGCGGCGCGCCGCGGCCCCCGATGCGCCGAGTCGCGCCCGCGGCCACCGTTAGGCCACCGTCGTCGAGGCGCGCCGAGAGGGTATGCCAATCGGTGAGCGGGCGCTCCAGGACAGCCCCGCGCTCGCTCGCTGCGAGCGCGACGAGCGCCTCGAAGGCTGCCTGTTCGCGCACGCACGCGGTGCAGACCGCCAGGTGAGCCGCTTCGTCGGGGGTCGGCTCGTCATCGGCCAGCGCCGCCAGCCGCTCGGGATCAAGGTGCAACATGGGTCCGTTCCGTTGCCGGTGTTTGGACATCGACCAGGTGCGCGAGCAACCGGCGAAGCTTCGCGCGTGCCTTGAACAATTGAGACTTCGACGCGCCCGCCGTGATGCCTAACTCCCGGGCAATGTCGTCGTGCGTATAACCCTCCACATCGTGGAGGAGGAACACCGTGCGCGCCCCCGCGGGCAGCCGCGCCGCGGCATCATCGATCGAGGCAGCGAGGAACGCGCGGTCGCTATCCATTTCGACGGCCGACGAATCTTCCTCGATGCCAACTTCCATGTGCCCGAGCCGGCGTGCCTTGCGCAGGGCGTTGAGCGTACGGTTCACCGCGATGCGATGGGCCCACGTCCCGAATTGCGCGTCGCCGCGATACGTCCGCAGCGCTCGAAAAATCTGAATCCACACCTCCTGGGCGATGTCGGCGGCGAGATCGGAGTCCGCTCCGCCCCCATTGCCCACCAGCCGGCGTACAACCGCATCGATATGCGGCGAGTACTGCGACCATAGCTGCCGCAGCGCTCGCTCATCGCCGTCGATGGCGCGCCGAATGAGTGAGTGATCTGTTTCCATCCCGCTTGCCTGATTGGTCACCAGTTCCGCCACCTCAGTTGCCGCTTGATACCGTACGAAACCTCTGTCGTTTCGGCACTGGATGCACCGGTCGAGCCGACCGATTTGTCCCCTGTCTGACGCGGCTGCACGGCACGCCGACGCGGCAGCGCCACGGCGACCAGGACACCCAACACGCCAGCTGACCGATCGATCGTGACGAAGTAGACTCGTTCCTCGTCTTGCCAACTGAGTGCAACTGCACATATTGGAGTAGGATAGCTCGCCCGACCTGAAGTCGAGTGGTCGTCCCGCCGCAGCCGCGGTCGCCAATTTTCGACCGCGTTCCTTGTTCGTTTCGATGCGCCTGTTCTTGCGACATTAGCCCGTCATCGAATCCCAAGTCCCCTCCCTGGCATCCGCTAGACGTAGGGACTCGCCTCGCCGTTTGGAAGAGGTTCGCCGTGGTCATTGCTTTGCTTGCCGCGCTCGCTGCCATTGCTGGAGGAGAAGGGGGGGGGGGGTTGCCGGTGAGAACGCCGGCAGCCGTTGGTATGTCGGCGCAACGCCTGCGCGTCATCGATCGCGTGGTTGCACGGGGGATCAGGGCGGGCGGTTTCCCCGGCGCGGCCGTGGTGGTGGGACGCAAAGGGGCGGCGGTGTGGGAACGGGGCTTCGGCCGCATCGATTGGAAGACTTCCAGCCCGCGCGTTTCGCCTAACGAGACGCTCTACGACCTGGCCTCGTTGACCAAGGTCGTCGGTACCACGACGGCCATGATGATTCTCTACGATGAAGGCCGGTTCGCGCTGGATGACCCGGTCGCGAAATACCTTCCCGAATTTGGCGGCGGGATGAAGGACAGCGTCACCATCCGCCAGCTGCTCGAGCATCGCTCAGGTCTCCCCGCCGACCGCGATCTGTGGCGCCTGGCCAGCTCGCCGGAGCAGGCGCGGCAAATCGTTCTCACCACGCCGCTCGACTACAAGCCGGGCACGCACTACGTCTACTCGGACCTCGGCGCGATGACCCTCGGGTTTCTCGTCGAGAAGCTGAGCGGCCAGAGGCTGGACCGCTATCTCGAACAGTGGGTGTTCCAACCGTTGGGCATGACGAACACCTTCTTCCGCCCGGCCGATTCGGTGAAGTACCGCAGCGCGCCCACGGAAGACACCCCGCCGCGCGGGTATCCGCTGCAGGGCGAGGTGCACGACGAGAACGCGTACGCGTTGGGCGGCGTCGCGGGGCACGCCGGGTTGTTCAGCACCGCGAGCGATCTGTCGATTTTCGCACAGATGATCCTGAACGGCGGCGAATACAACGGCACGCGGATCGTGAGCGATTCGACGGTCAAGATATTTACGCAGCGCGCGGCGGGGAGCCGTGCGCTGGGATGGGCGATGGCCGATGGCCAGTGGGGCTCCGGACGATTCCTGAGCGACGACGCATTCGGCCACGTCGGGTACACCGGCACGTCGCTGTGGATCGATCCCGATCGCGAGATGTTCGTGATTCTGCTCACCAACCGCGTGCACGAACCGCGCGCGCGCCGGCCGGAGAAAGTGATTGCCGATGTCCGCGCCGACCTGTCAGATGCCGCCGCCATCGCCGTAACCGATGATCCGGATCAGCTGATTGCCATGCCCACGTCCGTCCGCGCCGACCTCGCGCGCGGTTGGAACCACGTCGAGCGGCGGCATCATCGGCGCGTACACCATCGCGGCACCCGCTCGTCGGTGCGCGTGCCCGCCAATCACCGGGCCAAGTCGGCCACGACGACGCACAAGCCAAAGGCCGTGGTGACGGTGAAAAAGAAGACGCAGACGGCCAAGCACCCACACTAACAGCGCATAGCCCGTCCCCCCATGTCACTCCCGAGCCCGACGCGATGAAGAACGTCGGGCTCGCGCGCATCACGCCATCACTTGCCCGCACCGACCACTCCGGCCAAGTTGCATGAAGACCGTTGCTGGAGCAAAGATGCCCGACGATTTCACTACCCCCCCCCCGCCCCCCGCCCCCGCCCAAGCCGCCCGAGCGGCCGATCCGTCACCCTCTTCGGCGCCGCCCGACGCGACCATACCAGCGATCACCGAAGACGTGGCGAAGTCCGCGCTCCGACGCGTGAAGGACCCCGAGCTCAATCTGAACATTGTCGACCTCGGCCTGGTGTACGGAGTCCACGTGGACGGCGGGGTTGTCACCGTCGACATCACGCTGACGTCACCGGGCTGTCCTTCGGGCCCCGAGATCATCACCGCCGCCGACGAGCAACTTCGCACGTTGCCCGGCGTGGAAGACGTGGTGATGAACCTGGTATGGGATCCGTTGTGGACGCCGGAAAAAATGGAGCCCCGGATCAGGGCGTACATGGGGTTCTAGCGATCGGACCAAACGCTATCTTGTCGCGCCGACCAGTTCCTTCCCCATCGCCTGCACTTGCCACCGCCGCAGGTCAGGCGTTTCGCCTAACTCTTCGATGGTCGTAGGACGTTTGCGCGCGATGAGTTCGAGGCGTTCCCGCGAAATGAGGAAGCCCGGATCCAGGTCCAGGCGCTGTGCGACGCTTTCGCGAACCGCACGTAGACGGCTCACGCGGGCGTCGAAGTCGGAGTCACGTTCCCATCGCTGCGCTTTGGGGAAGCGCGGGAGCTGATCGTCCGGGACGGCGAGGCCGCGCGTGATGGCATCCAGGACGTCGGCGCCGCGGCGCTCGACGATGCCGCGCGGCATGCCGCGGATCTCGCGCAGGGCATCGATGGTTCTCGGCGCTACCCGCGCGAGTTCGAGCAGTACCTCGTTACCCGCCACTCGGAACGTTGCGCGGTCCAATTCGCGCGCGACGTCATCGCGCCAGGCTACAAGTTCGCGGAACAGTGCCAACTCGCGGCGCGTGAGGTCGTGTGCTCCTTTGATCCGCTGGTACCCCTCGCCGTTCGCACCGGCTTCCCACCGCGTGCCCTCCAGCCGGTCGAACTCTTCGCGCGCCCACTCCCAACGTCCCATACGCTCGAGATCCTCCGCCAGCCGGTCGCGTAGGGGCAGGAGGTGCATCGTGTCCTGCGCCGCGTAATCGAGCATATCCCGCGGCAGGGGGCGCATCGACCAATCGGCGCGCTGATGTTTCTTGTCGAGCTTGATCCCCAAATAGCGCTCGAGTAGCACCGCCAGCCCGAAACTTCGGATGCCGAGGAGCTGGGCCGCCACGCGGGTGTCGAACAGCCGTCTCGCGTGCCAACCGTAATCCTGGAAGAGCAGGCGAAGGTCGTAGTCCGCATCGTGGAACACCGTCTCAGAGCGTGAACTCTCGAGCAACGCGCCAAGGCGTGCCGGTTTGCCAATAGCCAGCGGATCAAGGATCGCGCTCACCGTAGGCGTGCTGATCTGCAGCAGGTAGATCCGGTCCACGAACCGGTGGAAGCTCGCGCCCTCGGTGTCCACCGCTACCGCCGGCGCCTCTCCGACAGACGCCAGAAATTTGTCCGCGTCTTCCGGCGAGTCGATATACAGCGGTTCGGGTGGGAGGGCGGTGGCGCGACCGGGCAAGAATTCCTCGGTATGATGATTTTCTGAATTCTCTCTCCCGGGAGGCGCGGACGGAAGCGGAGCGCTTAGCTTGGAGGCGGTCCGTGGCTGTGAATCCACCTCTCTCCGCGACCGTTGCCATGCCAGAGCATCCCGCCGCGCCTACGTCCGCTCCAGGCTCCTCTCCCGCACCTGCATCGGCGACGAGCAGCATCACGCCGCCACCAGCGGCACCCGGCCCGCGCTCGACCGCATGGCGATCGAGCGATGTGCTGCGCGTGTCGGCGATCGTATTCGGCCTTTACTTCGTGCTTCAGCTTCTGTGGTTCGCCAGCGCGCTCGTTTTCGTGGCATTTCTTGGCGTGTTGTTCGGGCTCGCCATCTCCGCCGGAGTAGACCGGTTGACGCGGGTCCGTGTGCCTCGCGCGATAGGCGCCATGGCGATCGTGATCGCGTTCCTGGCGTTGCTTTATGGCGCGGGCGCTGCCATCGCGCCGACGGTGAGCGAGCAGCTCACCGTGCTCAGGTCGCGGCTGCCCGAAGCGCAGTCACTCGTTGAGCGATGGCTTCAGGCACGGAGTGGGCTCACGACGTCGGCGATCGGGCGCACGGCTCCGAGCGACACCGGCATCGCGCCCGCACATGGAGCAGAAGTGGGACCGGGCGCCGAGGGAAGGGCAGAGTCGACGGCCGTCGCTGCGCATCGTGCCGAGCCGCCTGGCGCCAAGGGCGCCGCCAACGCGCTTGGGAGTTCGTCCACGAGTCAGCTCGTGGCCGGACTCGGACAACAGCTGCAGGGCGCGACGCGATACCTGTTCCCGTTCCTCACGTCGACGCTTGCGGGGCTGGCGGGACTTGTCGTCATCCTCTTCGTGGCCATTTACGTGGCTGTTGACCCCAATACGTATCGGCGAGGGTTTCTGGTGCTCGTGCCACCCGAGTCGCGCGCCGTTGCATCGCGAGTGCTGAGCGAGATGGCCGTGATGCTGCGCAAGTGGCTCGTCACGCAGCTCATTGCCATGGTCGTCATCGGCGTGGTGAGCACGATCGTACTACTCGTGCTGCGGGTGAAGGCGCCATTCGCGCTTGGGCTGGTTGCGGGTCTGCTGGAGTTCGTGCCAACTATTGGTCCCATTCTGAGCGCCGTGCCGGCGATCGGGATGGGATTCCTGGACTCGCCGGAAAAGGCGCTCTACGTAGCGATTGCGTACATCGCGATCCAGCAAACCGAGGGACAGATTCTGATTCCCATGCTGATGAAGGAAGGCATGGATCTCCCGCCGGTGCTCACGATACTTGCGCAGGCGGTGATGGCGCTCGTGTTCGGCTTCCTCGGCCTGGTCGTGGCAGTTCCCTTGCTCGCGGCTGTGCTGGTCCCATTGCGAATTCTCTATGTGGATCGCGAGGCGCCGCTTGCCGACGCGTTGGCCAACGCCAGCCCGTGAGGACATACTCTCTAGTGTGGCACGTACCGAGTGCCGAGTCCTTAGTCCCTACTTCTTTGGAGTCCCTCGATCGCGTCACCTATCTCGTCCAGCGCCTTCCAGACGGCCTTGAGCACATCCGCAAGTTGCTCCTGTGACATGGGTGCTTCCTCGCCTACGCGGAAGCGGCTCTCCATTTTTCGCATTTCGCGCGCGGCGTAGCGCACGTAGTCCACTGGGTATTTCATGATGGATTCCTCCCGCCGCAACGATACCCAGCCGTCTGGCGCGGCGCCACGTGAGGACGGCGGGGGGTGGACGGGGGGAAGCGGCCAGCGCGGACCGATTCCTCTGGTCGCTCGGTATCCTGCGCTGGCGCGCGTGGCGCGCGTCGCGTTAGGCGCATTTCCAACACCGATCGTACGCATCGACATACCGGGCATACCGGTGCCGATGTGGCTCAAGCGCGATGACATGAATGCGCATTTGCTCGCGGGGATGGAGTTTGCCGGCGGGAACAAGTTGCGGGCGTTGGAGTTTTTGCTGGCTCCGGTGCATGACGGCGACACGGTGATCGCGGTGGGCGGCGAGGGTTCGACCCACGTTCTTGCCACGGTCGCGCTCGCGCGCGGCTGCGGTGCGCGGACGCTGGCCATCCGCTGGCCGCATCACATGAACCCCGTCGCCCGGCTTGTGGCGGCGCGCGTCGCGTCGATGGCCGATGAGGTGCGTGCCGTCCGCACCGCGCCGGGTGCGCTGGTCTCCGCGTGGGTTGCGGGCCGGGCACCGCACGTGCATGTCATTCCGCCCGGCGGCACGTGTCCGCTCGGCATGCTGGGTGCGGTGAACGCCGGGCTCGAGCTGGCGGCGCAGATCGCGTCCGGGGAGATGCCCATGCCCTCGCGCGTGATTCTCCCGTTAGGCACTGGAGGAACCGCGGCCGGACTGTCGCTTGGCCTAACGATCGCCGGTCTCGACGTTCGCGTGGTAGCGGTGCGCGTGACGCCGCGCATCGTGGCCAACCGGTGGCGGCTCGCCCGCCTGTCGCGTGGGTGCGCGCGGCTCATCGAGCAACTGGCCGGCGAGCGTCCGCCGGTCGTACCACGTGAGCGCGTGGAGGTGGTGCATGCGTGGTACGGCGGCGCGTATGGGCGCCCGCTGCCGGCGGCTCGCGCGGCCCAGGATGCACTCGAGGACGCCACCGGTCTGGTGGTGGACGACACCTACGGTGCGAAAGCATTCGCCGCCGCGCTGGCGATCGCCGGCACGCCGCCGCCGCGCGGAGACGGGCCGACATTGTTCTGGAAAACGTTCGACCCGCGATGGCTGGGGCGCGACGTCGACGCCGGCGTGGCCGAGCGTGCGCAATGACGCGGATCGCGTCGATCCTCCCGTTAGGCGGAGGCCCGGGAGTGTTGGCCTGGCTGGGCGTCGCGAGCGGGCTGCTGATGGTGGTGTCGCTCGTGTCGATCTGGAAAGCCCACGCCCACTCGCGCCGCGCCAGGATCGTGTGGACGGTGATCGCCGCGTTGGTGCCCATCGCGGGGCCCGTCGCCTGGTTGGTCGCCGGGCGCGCATCACGCCACAGGCCCCCCCTTCACCGGTCGTGACGACTCGCAATTAGGGGACGCAGCCCAGGTGCAGGCCGCGTCCCCCGTTTGCAGGATGATGCCCGCTCAGCGCGTGGGGCGCGTGGGCGGGCTATCGCCCTTGAACACGTCCCGGTTGATCTGAATGAATTGTTTCTGGTTCGCGGGAACGTCCTCTTCCGGGAAGATGGCCGTGACCGGACATTCCGGCTCGCACGCGCCGCAGTCGATGCACTCGTCCGGGTGGATGTACAGCTGATCAGGGCCCTCGTAGATGCAGTCTACCGGGCAGACATCTACGCAGGCTTTGTCCTTCACACCAATGCAGGCTTCACTGATTACGTAGGGCATCGCTCGCCTCGAGAGTACGCATTCCAGATTGGGAACTCCCCTAAGCTAATGCGAAATTGCGAGAGGGGGAGAGTGGGATGGGGCAAATCCTGGCGCCGGGCCAGGTTCGATGAGCCGGGTGCGGTGGATAGTAGGCAGTGGGAGTACGACGCACGTGGCACGTAGCGGGAGCGTGGCCAAGTGGGTCGTCGGAGAACTGCGACCGTGTACTAACAGCGCCAGTAGCCTGTAGAGCCGAACTTCGTCCCTCACCCCGACGGTCCCCGCTACTCGCAACGATCGTCTCCCCTGCCATGATGGCGACTGTCGAACGTCTTGACGGATGAGCCCGGGGTCGTGAATGTATTGTCGCCTCTATCTATACGAGGGGCCGTGTTGTCTCAGGAGCTCCTCCCATCGATCTGGCCCCTGGCGGGGCGGACGACCGAGTTGGTGATGACGCAGCGCGCCCTCGACGACGCCGCCGCGGGGAAGTGTAGCGCGCTGCTGTTTCGCGGCGAGTCCGGGATCGGGAAGACGCGCCTCGCGCACCTGGCCGTGCGGCACGCTGCGGAGCTTGGCTGGACGGTGGCCAGCGGGAGCGCCTACCCCGTGGAAACGGGCATCCCGTACGCGCTGTTTGCCGACGCGCTGGTGCCGGTGCTCCGACATCTGGGCGACGCGACGCTCACGCTCATCTCGCGCGGCGCCACGTCGCAACTGGCCCAGATCTTTCCCGCGCTCACGCTCGGTCAGCCGCCGGCCGACGCGCCGGTCAACACTCCGGAGCTCAAGGGTCGGCTGCTCTGGACGGTAGCCCAACTGCTGGTGACGCTGAGTACGCGCGCGCCGGTTCTTCTCGTCCTCGAGAATCTCCAGTGGGCGGATCCCTCGTCGTTGGAACTGCTGCACTTCATCGTGCGCCAGGTGCGGGACGCGCGCATCGCGGTCGTGGCCACCTACAACGACACCGAATACGACGCGCAACATCTGCTGCAGGCGATGACGCGATCGTTAGTCGAGTTAGGCGCGGCCACACGTCATGAAGTGACGCCGTTGGAGCGCGATGACATCGATGAGCTGCTGCAGCGCGTCTTCGGGGCGGGCGTGGTGCCCAAGGATGCGGTGACACTGCTCCACGCGCGGACGCGCGGCAATCCGTTCTTCCTCGAAGAAACGGTCAAATCGCTGGTCGCAACAGGCCGCGTGAAGTTCAGCGATGGGTCATGGATCGGTTGGGGAGGCGACCTGGACGGACTCGAATTGCCGAAGAGCATCCGCGATGCGCTCGCCGTGCGCGTGGCGTCGCTGGGGGCGACCGCGCGTGCCGTGGCCGACTGCGCCGCCGTAATCGGCACCCGCTTCGGCGTCGACGTGCTGCACACCACGACGGCGATCGAGATCCCAGTGCTGCTGACGGCATTGGAGGAACTCTGCCGGCGCAACGTCCTCTCCGGCGAGATGATCGGCGGACGCGTGGTTTACGACTTCACGCATCCGATGGTTCGCGATACGCTCTACGGGCAACTTGGCATCGGTCGCGCAGCGTTGTTGCACGCACAGGTGGCCGAAGCACTGGAACGCCTGCGCGGCGACAAGGCCAGTGAGCACGTGGATGAGCTGGCTTTTCACTTCGCGCACGCGAGCCTCGGAGAACTCTCGCCTAAAGCGGTGCGCTATCTGCTACTGGCCGGCGAGTCGGCGCTGGAGAAACACGCCGATCGCGAGGCGGTGAGATACCTCGGCATGGCGCTCGACCATGCCAATCGCCACGCGGCGGAGCCGGCGTCCGACCGCGCCTCGCCCACGGAACTGGCGGACCTGGTGATGCATCTCGCCCTCGCCAACCAGCGCATCGGACATCACGACGCCGCGGTCGCGCTCTGGGAGCGCGCGCGCACGGACGCGCTGGCCGCGGGGGATGTGGTGCGCGAGGCCAAGGTCGAGCGGCGCATGGGGCTCGCCTGCTTCTGGCAGGGCCACCTGGCCGAGGGGCTTCGTCATTGCGAAAACGGCCTGCGCGCCGCGATCGCATCGGGCCGGAGCGGACTGCGGGCGCAGCTCCGGCTGGTCATCGGCGCGTGCCTGATGGAGCTCGGGCGTCCGCGGGATGCGCGCGCGTCGCTGCTCGGCGCCCTCGACGACGCCGACGAAGATGGCGACGCGGGACTCCGCGCGCGCGTGCACCGCGCACTGCTGCTCGCATCCGTCGTGACGTGCGCGCCGGAGGACGCGCGCGAACACGCGGCGCGCACGATCGAGCTGGCGGCGCGGGCCGGACAACTTGACGTGGTCTGCACCGCGCACTGGGCGCTCGCGGTGCTCGCCGGCCTAACGGGAAACGTGCCCGAGCTGGAGCGCCAACTGCACGAGGCGGAGCGCATCGCCGACGAGCTGCGGTCGCCCAGCCTGCGCCTCATGACGAGCGAAGTCGCCATCGAATATCTCGCCGGCCTGGGCGACTGGACCACGGCGCTGGCCCGCGCCGAGCAGAGCATCGCGCTGGCCCGCACCGTCCGGAACGCGACGATTCTGGCACGGCTGCTCATCTGGACGGCGGTGATCTACGTGGGCCGCGGGGATCTCGAACGCGCCAAGCGCTACCTGGACGAAGCCACGGCCACCTCCGGCGTGGGAGGCAAACACGGCGACCACGCGCCGCGCGACGTGAATAGCGCGTTGCGGGTCCAGATGGGATGGACGATGTACTACAACGCGTTGGGCGAGTACGACGAAGCGATTCGCGTCAGCCGCGAGGGACTCGCGCTCGCCGAACGATCCGGACAGGCGATCTGGGCGATCTACCGCCTCTGGCCGGCGCTCATCGAAGCCCACCTCTGGAAGCGGGAGTTCGACGAGGCACAACGGCTGAGCGGCGAGCTGCGCCAAGCCTCGGCGCTCATCGATCACCGCCTGGGACTCGCGTGGGCCGACACGGGTGAATCGCTGGCCCAGATGCTCCGCGGTACCACGCCCGCGCTGCTGGAGCGCGTCGTGCGCGCGGCCGATGCGCTGGAGCGGGTGCCGTTCGTCTTCGACGCGGCGCGCGTCCGCCGGGAAATTGCCCGCCGGTACGTGGAACTGGGCGACCACGCGAGGGCCGTGCGAGTGCTCGAACAAGCGTGCGCGGCGTTCGACGTGCTCGGCGCGTTAGGCGAACTGACCGGTGCGCGCGCGCAGCTGCTGGAGTTGGGCGTTCAGTCGCACGCCAGCGCGCCGGCGCGCACCCCCGCGCACGATGGCGACCTCACCGAGCGGCAGGTCGCCATCGCCCGCCTCGTGGCGGCGCGCAAGAGCAACAAGGAAATCGGCCACGCGTTAGGCATTTCGTACCGCACGGTGAGCACCCACCTGTACCACATCTTCAAAGCCCTCAACGTGGACAACCGCGGCAAACTCGCCGACTATGTGCGGGACGGCGGCCTGCTGAATGGGCGCCCCGACGACCGCTCCACACCACGGAAGAACGGCGGACGGGCGGCCACACGCCCGCGCCGCGCCAAACACCCGCGGCGCTGAGCACGACCTACCGGACACCCAGCACCACGTACCCCACCAGCGCAATTCCCCCCATTACGAGCACGATGCGGTGCGGTATCGTGGCGTCGAGCAATAAACTCCACACGACCAGCGGACCCACGGCCGCACCGCACACCAAGCGCAGTATCGACGCCCCCCCCACAGCCGGGGTCCCGTGTGCTGACCATACGCCCAGGATGATCTCGATCGCCGCCGCGGCGCTGAATCCGAGTGCGATGAACCCCCAGTCGCGATACGATGAAGTGAGCGAACGAATCATTGGGGCCTCCGCGCGCGAGTGAAACGGAGCAAGGAGCGAGCGCCGTCGATGGATCACGGCAGCTGCGTATGGAGTTGGGCCGACGACATACCGGCACGCGTCGAATCGCTGAGCGCGAGCACCGCTGCCACCACGGCGTCGGGACGCTCCTCGGCCAGATACACCCCCGATCGCGCGACACTGTCGGCGCCGAAGTCGCGCAGCCGCCCGGCAAGGAGCGCCGTCTCGTCAGCCTCGATGCCGTTCTGGCGATTCGATGCGCCAATGAGCAGCCGCACCGGCTGCGCGATGCGCCAGAGGTTGTCGCGCAGCAGTTCGGGCGCGACGGCGCGTTGCATGGCGCGAATCACACCCACCGTGGCGCCGAGGTCGGCAATGATCGGTTGCGCGTAAGCGTTCGTGACGGCGGCCGTCACCCACGACGAATCCGCCGACGCCGCCACGAGCGCACCGCGGATGCGGCGCTTGGCGATGCCGCGTGCCCCGAAAAATCGCAACAGCGGAGCCAGCTTCATCGCCAACGACACGCCTTCGGTGGACGACCGGTCGACGGGTCCGCCGTCGAGCAGCAGGACGCCGGCAACGAGGTCCGGTCGCCGGTAGGCGAGACGCATCGCAACGGACGCGCCGAAATTCGAGCCGATGATGATCGACCGCCCGGTGCCGAGCGTATCGAGCACCGCGCCCACGCGGTCCGCTTGCGCATCGAGCGCGTAGTCGCCGTCTGCGGGGTGCGATGAGCTGCCGACGCCGAGCGGCTGAACGATGTACGTCGCGTGTCCGGCCGCCGCGAGCGGCGGAATGACGTTGCGATATCCGAACGACGCCCCGATCTACCCGGGAATGAAGACCGCGGGTAGCGCGGGCGCGGCAGCCGCCGAATCCGTCGCGGCGGACATGGAAATGGTAACGGTGAGCGTTTCACCAGGCGCCACGAGGACGCGGCGCTCCACGGCGCCCGAATCGAGTGCCAGCGCGCACAGGAAGAGCACGAACATGACGACCTCCGTTAGGCGAATGGTGGTGTGGTCCCGGGCGCGACGACCGAGGACATCACGGCCGCGACCGCCGGCGGCGTACGCGCGCCCCGGCCGCGGCGCACCAACTGGTGGCCGAGCACGAGGCCCACGACAATCGTCGGGAGATCCTGCACAAGGTGGATCAGCAGGCCCACCGCGAGCGCGGCGTCCATGGGCACGCCATACGTGTGAGCGGCCGTCGCGTACGCGAGCTCGAAGATTCCGACGTTGCCCGGCGTCACCCGGATCACCAGGCCGAGGTTTACCGCCAGCAGCGCTACCAGGCTGCCGGCGATCGGAACCGGGAGGTGCGCCGCTCGTGCCACCAGATGATAGGACGTCAACTGGAACGACCAATCGAGGAGCGTGAGCGGGATGGCAACGGCAAGGCGCCGCCGCGTAATGATGCGCCGGGCGATCGCGATCGTGCGACGCGCGCACACGCGCGCTCGACGCCGGAGCCGGTGGCGGCGCTCGCGCCGCCTGGCGGAAACAAATGCGATCCGCGGCGCGGCGCGCCGTCGTGACACCAGCCAGCCGGTGATCGCGACACCGGCGATCGCCACGGGAATTGCGCGGCCTAACCCGAAGGGGAGCGGGACGACAACTGCCGTGGCACACAGGAACACGACGAAGCCGCCGATGTTCAACAGTCGCTCCAATGCGACTGTGGTCAGAATGGCGTAGCTTCGCAAACCGGTGGCCCGCGTCATTATCACCACGCGCCCGGCTTCGCCGCTGCTTCCAACGAACAGACTGTTGAGCGTCGCGCCGACGAACGTGGCCCGGGTGACCGTCGCCAAGCGCGGATGGCCGACTGCTCGCAGGCAGACCAGCCACGCGCCGGCCTTGGCGAAGAGCGACAAAAAGTGAAAGCCGGTGGCGAGTCCCAGGGAGCCCGGTGACGCCTGCTGGATGACTGCCAGCGCCCGCGCCCACTGCACGTGCCGGGCATAGAGCACACCGGCCGCACCGAGGCTGGCGATGGCCAGCACCATACCGATCGCGCGCCGATGTCGCGAGAGACGGAGTTTCATGTCATACTCTCCCAATGGAGACACCTCCCATACAGCGCGCCCTGGTGACGGGTGCGACGGGGATGCTCGGCTCGTACATCGTTCACCGGCTGCTGGCCGACGGGTGCGCGGTGCGCGCCGTGGTGCGCGACATCGCGAGATCGGAGTGGCTGGCATCGTTGGGCGTGCAGCTCGTACGTGGCGAGCTCGCCGACGCCGCATCGCTTCGCGATGGCGCGGCCGGATGTGACGTGGTGTTTCATGCCGCCGCGGCGATCGGACCCGCGACCGCATGGGAGCCGTTCCGCGCCGGGAACGTCGAAGGGACCCGGCACGTGATCGCCGCCTGCGCGCATGCTTGCGCGCGGCTGGTGTACGTGAGCAGCACCGCCGTGTATGGAGATTCGCGGTACGAACACGCTCCGGTCGACGAGACGGCGCCACTTCCGGTATTGCCCGATCGCGATGCCTATGGGCGCTCCAAGCAGGAGGCGGAGCGCGCCGTGCTCGACGCCCACGCCGAAGGGCGCGTCTGGGGAGCTTCCGTTAGGCCGCCGGTGATGTATGGCGAGCGCGATCGACAATTCGTGCCGCGCATCGCGGTCGTTTTGGCGCGCGGCATCTTTCCGCTCATTGGCGGCGGGGTCACCACGCTGCCGGTCGTGCACGCCAATGCGGTGGCCGAAGGCGCCATCGCGGTCGCGCGCACCGCGGCGGCCGGAGGGCGTGTGTACAATCTCACGCGCGACTATCCGCTCACGGTGGCGGACCTGGTGCGCTTCGCGGCCGTTGGTCTCGATCGGCACATCTGGACGCCGTCGACCTCGCGGGGCGCCGGGCGCGCGCTCTTTCGCGCGCTCGCGCTCGGCCTCACGGCAATCGGCAAAGGTGAATTGGCCGGGCACGCGTTCGGCACCTTCGAGATGCTGACTCACGACAATCCGTTCTCCGAGGCACGCGCACGGCATGAGTTGGCGTGGCGACCGACGATCGTGCCGGAGACCGGCGTGGCGGAGGCGTTCCGCTGGTGGGCAGCGCATCATCGGAGCACGAACGCGACGAGATAGTCGCCCATGCGGGTGCGCATCAGGTGGTGTCCACCCGCAGCGATCACGACGTACTGGCGACCGCCGGGCTGCGCGCGATACGTCATGGGCGACGCTTGCGCGGAGGCTGGGAGCGCGGCGCTCCAGAGTTCGCGCCCCGACTCCACATCGAATGCTCTGAGGTGGTGATCCATGGCCGCGGCGATGAACACCAGTCCGCCCGCGGTGACCAGCGGCCCGCCAAGCGACGGCGCGCCCCATGTTGCCGGCGCGGGGACGTGGGCGTAATCAGACATCGTGCCTAACGGAACCTGCCATCGGATGCGGCCCGTGTGGAGGTCGACCGCTACCAGCGTGCCCCAAGGCGGCGGACTGCACGGCGCGCCGAGGGGCGACCGGAGCACTTCGCGGCGGCTGGCGTACGGCGAGCCGGCTTGCGGCGCCTCGTCAGCATCCTGGGCCGGCCGGCGCGGCGCGCCGGCGTCGCCCGTCGGAACGAGCGTCACCACGGTGGCGACGCGAATCGTATTCATCACCGCCAGCTCGCGCGCCGAGTCGATCGCGACGCCTCCCCAGTTCATTCCACCCAGGAAGCCGGGATTGACGACCGAGCCGCGAAGCGATGGCGGCGTGAAGATGCCATCCGAGCGCAGTGCGCGAATGCGCCGCGAGCACCATTGGCGGTCGACGGGGGTCAGACCCCACGCGTCGTCGGGACGAAGACCTTGCGGCACCTCCGGCACCGGCAGCGTCGGGAAGGGCTGCGTGGGCGACGCCGTCTCGCCCGGCACATCGCTCGCCGGGACTCGTCGTTCCTCGACCGGGAAGAGCGCCTCGCCCGTTAGGCGGTCGAGCACGAACAGCATGCCCGTCTTCGACGCCTGCACGACCGCGGGAATGGCGGCGCCGTCGCGAACGATGGTGAGCAGCGCCGGTTGGGCGGCCGCGTCGTAATCCCAGAGATCGTGATGCACGATCTGGAACGCCCAGATCTCCCGGCCCGTCGAGGCGCGAAGGGCAACGATCGAGTTGGCGTCGCGGTCGTCGCCGGGCCGCAGTCCGCCAAAGTGGTCAGGGCTCGCGCTTCCGGTGGGGATGAACACCAGGTCGTGCGCCGGATCGGCGGTGAACAGGCCCCAGGCATTTGCGGCGCCGGAGCGGAAGGCATCGTTCGAGGCCAGACGACCAGCTGAGGCGTTGCGGTCGGGCACCAACGGTTCCCAGCTCCATCGCAGGCGCCCGTCGCGTGCGTCGAAGGCGCGCACCAGTCCACTCGGCTCGTCGACGCGCATGTTGTCGAAGATCGACGAGCCCACGATCACGACATCGCCAATCACCGTGGGTGGCGAGGACACGTGGTAGTCGTGAGGATACGCATCGGCGCGCGGCACGCCGGCGCGGAGATCAATAACGCCCGCGGCGCCAAAGTCCGCGCACGGCGTGCCCGTGTCGCCATCAAGCGCGATCAGCCGCGCATCGAAACTGGCCAGGAAGATGCGAGTGCGGCAGCGCGTCGCAAGTGCGAGCGTCGAATCGATCCAGACCGCCAGACCGCGCACCGTCACTTCGTCATGGCTGAGCGTGACCCGATCGATGTGTGCATCGTACGACCAGCGCTCCGTTCCGCGTTCCGGGTCGAGCGCCACCACGCGTGCCGACGGTGTGGCAAGATAGAGCGTACCGTTCACGAGGAGTGGCGTTGACTCGAAGGCGGTCGATGGGCCGCTACCTTCTGTTGGGCCGTCCGAGACATCCCCGGTGCGGTAGATCCACGCGACGCGGAGCGAGTCGACGTTCGCGCGGGAGATCTCGTCGAGCGGCGAATAGTGATCGCCGCCCGCCCCTCCCTCGGTGCGCCACTCGGCGGCGCCCACCAACGCCGTGTGGGTGCGGTGACGCGTGCGAGGCGAATCGGGATGCCCTATGATGGCACGCGCCGGAACCGTTACGTTCGGCACGGGCAGGCGTAGCCATCCCGTGAATGCCGTGAGCGCCGCGATGAGTAGGAACAGCGCCAGAAGGCGCAGGGGACGGTGGATCTGGCGGGTCCGAACTGGTGCGCGCATGGTCGTGTCCTCGGAACGCGTTCGTGCAGGGAGTGCGGCAACGCGATGAGGATGCGCGAGGGGCCAGCGCCGTTATGTACGTCCGAGCATGGAGTTAGGCGGGAAGGGGTACGTATCGTTGGGGCGCCGATGACTCATGGTTGGTCAGCCATGACGTACGAGCCCGGCGTCACCTGGCCGGATCGCGGGGTGCAGACCATCATCGTAGGGACGCGCGGGACTTGGCGCCTCGCGCCGATGGGCACGCCTTCATGTCCCGTTGCGACGTGATACTCGGGGAGCGCACATGATTTCTCGTTACAGTTTTACCGAGGCCGTGCGGATCGCGCTTGCCGGAGCTCGCCAGAAGGCCCTGGAGCTCGGCCACCACCACGTGCAAATCGAGCACTTGTTGCTCACGCCTATCGAGCGTGGCGACCCGATGACGATGGCGATCTGGCGGCAACTGGCGGTCGATCCGGTCGCATTGGTGCAGAGCATACGCGGCACGAACCCACCGGACCCGCCGTCGTCGGCGGTGTCGGACCTGCCCTACACCGCCCAGGCGGAGCGGGCGCTCGAGGCGGCGATGCAGCAGGCCCGGGACCTGGCTGACAACTACGTCTGGCCGGCGTGCCGAGCTGAACGCGCTCGCACGCCTCACACCATCCAGAGCACCGGCTGCCGGATCGGGAAGTTCCGCCGGACTTCCGCGACCACAGGGTCCGGATCCAGGCGATGCCACAGCTCGAGCCAGCTCTTCCGGCCGATGGCCAGTGCGCCGAAGAGCAACGCCGGCTGCCTAACGGGCCAGTCGTTCCAGTGCATCACGTCCCGCGGATACGGCCACGTGGTCTTGTCGACGAGGTATGGGAGGAGAAACTCGATGCCGAGCAAAACCCCGCGCCCGTCGGGGCCGGCGTACGTCACGAGATTTTCCCGCCTGGTCGAGAGGAGGCGCGCAAGCGCGGCCATCACCGACAGATGGAACATCGAGTACCCGAACGGCTTCGTCCGCGCGAGCTCGCGTGGGAAGCTGCCGTCGTGATCCATCTGGCGCGGAAGAAGCACTTTCTTGAAACGCCGGCGGCAATCTCGCAGCACCCGCGTGTTGCCGGTGAGGTGGGCGAAGGCCGACGCTTGCAGCGTCCAGCACGTGGCGTGGTTGTTCGGCGTATCGCGCGCCTCGATGCCGTTAGGACTGGTGCGCATCCAGGCGAGGTAGTCGCGGAACCACGCGGTCAGCGCCTCGTTGTACGCTCCCGAGAGCGCGCGCGACTCCCGCAGCGTTTCGATCGCCAGTGCAACCTCGCACAGATGGACGGTGTCGATGATGCCGGTGCCGCGGCCGGACGTGACACCCCGAATCGACTGGGCGTAGCGCAAATCGGGATTCATACGCGTCGCGCTGTCCACGAACCACACGCGCATGTGGTGGACAGCCGCGGCGGCAAAGTGTTCGTCGCGCGTGATGCGAAACGCCGCGGCCAACGCAGCGACATCGTCCGCCATGGCGAACATCAGCTGGCGATGACCGACGAAGTTGTCAGGATTGGTCAGTCCATCGCGACGCACGTACGGACCATCGGGATCCCATGGATCCGGCCACCAATAGTCTCCCTCCGATGAAAAGTCGTGTGGCCCACCGCGGCTTCGTGGGTTGATAGCGCCCGTGATCGCACGAGCATCATTAGCCAGCGCGCCCTCCGCGAGGCGCAGGACGCGCGGGCGTTCGATTTCCTGGAGGTCGAATGGGAGCAACGAGAGCAATCCTGGTCCGATAGTGAGGTGATCGCCGGTGCGGCGGACCGTGCGCCATTGGCGCCAGCACTCAAATTGAGTGGATGGCGGTCATCAAGCTACCTCGCCGGTGTGAGAGATGCACACCGAGTGCCGCGAGGCCGCGCTCCGCTTCGCGCGCCCAACCCGCATTGGCCTTCGGGTTGGCGGGACTCGGGTGGAGAATTGCGCCTACCACGATCCCATCGTGCCCGGCGAGCACCTCACGCGCCCGTGAGGCAGCGAATTGCCCGAGGCCCACCACGACCTGCGGTTGTAATTGTTTAATGCACCGCCAGAGTGCGCGATCGCATGCGGCGAACAGCGCGCGCTTCTCTCCCGCGGCGAGCTTGTCCGGCGTCCGATTGCGGCCGCTCGCCTCGAGGAACAGCAACGGACAGTAGTTCCACACAAAGAACCGGCGAAAGAAGTGCTCCGGCGTATCGAACCGCTCGCGCGCCCATCCCCAGAAGCGGCGTCCGCTCACCTCGCTGCGCGGGCACGCGAAGCCGAGGACGGGGCGGCGAGGATGTTCGTGGGCCGGCCGCCTAACGAGAGCCTCGATGCCCAGCCAGTCGCGCACCATTCCTACCTCGCCGAATGGGACACCGGTCTGCGCCATGCCGAACGGACCCGGGTTCATGCCCACCAGCAGCACTTCCTTGTGTCCGGTCCCGTAGCGCTCGAGGTACGCCCGGTGCACCGGCCACGCATACACCAACGGGTGATACACGTGGGTGACGGGCGGCGCGAACGCGAGTGATGCGGTGTCGCGCCGCAGATCGCGTGCGATGGTTGAGAGACTGGCCATGGCATCTGGTAGATGAGTGGCGCTTGCCCGCGGCGCGCACGTCGCGTACCTGTATCTGTCCGCTGAAGGTGCATTTGCCGGGAGAAGCGCCGTGCTCCGTGGAAAAGTACTGCTCGCATATCTCGTTGTCTGCGTCGCGTGGGGGTCCACATATATCGCCATCCGTATCGGCGTGCGCACCATCCCGCCGCTGCTATTCGGTGGCGTGCGATTTTTCACCGCCGGCGCGCTGTTGTTCATCGCGGCGCGGGCCATGGGGCAGGCGCTTCCCGCCCGGCTCCGGGACTGGCGCGTGTTGGTCATCGTGGGGCTCTTTCTTCTCGCGGGCGGGAATACGGCTGTCATCGTGGCCGAGAAGTTCACTCCGGCCGGCGTCGCAAGCGTGTTCGCGGCCACGTCGGTGGTGTGGACTGCATTCTTCGAGGCCGTTTGGGCGCGAAACGCCAGCGGCCTCTCACGGCGCGTGATGGCGGGCCTCGCCATGGGCGTGCTGGGGACGATCGTGCTGGTAGGCATGACGCCCAACGAGCTCGCGCACGCCGATTGGCGCGGGCCGGCCATCCTCACGATAGGGAGCGCCTTGTGGGCGTTTGGCGCGGTGTATTACAAGCACCATCACCCCGACGCCGGACCGTACATCGGCGCCGCCGTGCAGATGCTCGCCGCCGGCATCGCCGTGACGACCGCCGGTCTGGTCTTGGGTGAGACCGCGCAGTTGCACGTCACCGCGACGGGAGTGGAAGCGCTCCTGTATCTGGTCGTGGTCGGATCACTCGTGGGCTATACCGCCTACACCTACGCCTTGAGCCACGCGTCGGCCACGATCGTGAGCACGTATACATACGTGAATCCGGTCGTGGCGGTGTTGCTGGGGTGGTCGCTGCTCGGTGAACGCATCGAGGCGCGGACGATCGTGGGCATGGTCATCGTCCTCACCGCCGTGATCGGTACGCAGTATTCGTGGCGGCCGGCGCGCATCGGCGAAAGCGCCGACGGCTGATCGCCCGCGCGTGCGGCGGCTATGTTTCTCCCATGGTGGCCGACGTACAATCCGAATCGCTGGGCGAGGAGATCGCCAACGCGGTGACGCACGGTGCCGGGCTGGTGGCCAGTCTCGCCGTGGCGCCCATGTTTCTCATCGCGGCCGCGCACACGCACGATGCGTGGCGCGTGGTGGGCGTGAGCGTGTTCGTGTCGACCCTGGCGCTGCTCTATGCCGCGTCGACCTTCTATCACGCGCTCAGCGCGACACGGGCCCGGGCGGTATTTCAGCGCATCGATCACGCCGCGATCTATCTGCTCATCGCCGGCACGTACACGCCGTTCGTGCTGGTGAATCTTCGCGGCCCGTGGGGCTGGACGCTGTTCGGGATCGTCTGGAGCCTGGCCGCATTCGGCGTGGCGCTCAAGAGCGTCTTCGGCGCCCGGCGTGCAGTGCTTTCGACCATCGTATACATCGCTATGGGCTGGCTGGTGTTGTGCGCCGCCGGCCCGCTCGTTAGGCACGTGGAGCCCGCGGGCCTGTGGTGGCTGCTGGCCGGCGGCGTGTGCTACACGGGCGGGGTTGCGTTCTTCGCCGCCCAGCGGCTGCGCTTCGGCCACGCGCTCTGGCACGTGTGCGTGCTGGCCGGGAGCGTCTGCCATGGCGTCGCGATCTTCACCGCTGTTTTGGGCGCCTGACGCCAGAGCGCTACTCGTATCGCAGTGCCTCCACCGGATCGATGCGCGAGGCGCGGAGCGCCGGGACGTAGCCCGCGCCGAGGGCGACGAGGACCAGTAGCACGACGGACACCCCGATGACCGAGGGGTCGTGCCCCTGGAGCTCGAACAACAGCGATGCGGCAGCCTTGCCTAACGCCAGGGCCGCGGCCACACCAACCGCGCCGCCGATCAACGTCATGAGCGCCACCTGGCGCAGCACCATCCGCCGCACCCGGCCGCCGTCGGCGCCGAGCGCCATCCGCACGCCAATCTCGCGCGTTCGCTGCGCCACCGAATACGCGAGCACGCCATAGAGCCCAACGGACGCGAGCAGCGTGGCCAACGCCGCGAACGCGGCCGAGAGGGTGCTGATCATCCGGTCGAGGAACACGTTCTCGCGCACCTGCTGCGGCATGCTCTTCAGGTTCTCTACCGGCAGATTGGGGTCGAGCTGTTTGACCGCCACGGGAATGCCCCGCAGCACCTGGTCCGTATTGCCCGACGTGCGCACGTAAAAGCTGAGGGCGCCGATGCTCGTGTCCTGGCCGGTGGGAAAGAAAAACAGCGGTGGAATCTTCTGCTTCACGTCGCTGTACTTGGCGTCCTTCACCAAGCCTACGATCTCGACGTTGAGCGTGTCGCCGCTGTCGGACATGCGTTTCCCCACCGCCGCGTTGCCCAACCCGAATTTCTTGGCGAACGCTTGATTGACGACGGCAACCTTGGGCGCACCCGCCTGGTCGGCGAGCGTGAACTCGCGGCCGCTGAGCATCGTCATACCCACCGTGCGGAAATACCCCGGGCCGACTTCGTTGAATCGCGAGTTGGCATCGGTGTCGGGGCCTTTCTTGAATCCCTCGACCGATACATCGTTCCCCCAATTGTCGCCGGCCAGCAGCGGCACCAGCGATGCGGTGACGCCGGTGACCCCGGGCAGCGCCGCCAGCGCGTCGTGTACGCGATCGAAGAACAGACGCGAGTGCGCGTGGTCGTAGCCGTTGAGCTCTGGCTCGAGCGCGAACGTGACGAGGTGGTCGATACGCAACCCGAGATCCACCTGGCTCACGTTGCGCAGGCTCTTGATGAACAGGCCGGCCGAGATGAGCAGCGCCGTGGACAGCGCGATTTGCGCCGTGACAAGCGACGTGCGGAAACGCGCCGCGGCGCGGGCGCCGGAGTGCTTGCCCGTTCCCGCGCGAATGGTGGACGCCAGATCGGGACGCGTGCTGTGCAACGCGGGGAACAGCCCGAACAGGATGCCCGTGCCCACCGACAGCACCGCGGTGAACGCCACGACTGATGGCTGCAACCGGAAATGCAGCGTCGCGGCGGTATCGGCGGGCAGAAGCGCGCTGATCACCCCCAACGTCCAGTGGGCGATGAGCAGGCTCACCGCGCCACCGAGCACGGCCAGCAGGCACGACTCGGTGAGGAGCTGCGCGAGCAGTTGCCCGCGCGTCGCGCCTAACGATAGCCGCACCGCCATCTCCAACGAACGGCTGGCACCGCGCGCGAGCAGCAGGTTGGCGATGTTGGCGCAGGCGATGAGGAGCACGATGCCGGTGATGGAGAAGAGCAGCAGCAGCGGGGTGCGCGTCTCCTGGTGCATCGAGCTCTGCCCGCGCCGCCCGTCGGTGAGCACGATCCGTTTGGCCTTGAACCGCACCAGAGTGGCATCGCTCATCCCTTTCTGCAGCGGCGCCTCGATGTCGTTGATGATCGGCCGGTAGACTGCGTTGGCAGCCACAGCGGCCCGCTGCATGGATACCCCGGGTGCGAGCCGCGCGAACACGTATATCCAGTAGCTCTGCCGGTTGGTCATCACCTTGGGCGAACCGCCTGGCATCATGAGCATGCGCATGGTGATCGGCACGAAAATCATTGGCCGCGCGCCAAGCGTCGTGCCCTCGAAGCCTTGGGGCGCGACGCCGATGATCGTCATCGTCTGCCCGTTGATGATGATGGCCTGGCCAATAACCCCCGGGTCGGCACCGAGATGCACGGCCCAATAGTCGTAGCTGAGCACGGCCAGGAAGTTCGCGCCCACGGTCCGATCGTCG
>JANWIF010000013.1 GCA_025450035.1 Gemmatimonadaceae bacterium | reverse complement strand
TCCCACACGTGCCAGAACACCGCTGGGCGCGCAAGGGTGGCCGTGGCGGCACGCACGCGGCCGAGCGTGCGCATCACCGTATCGATGGTCATCTCGGCACGCGCGCTGTCCCCCGTGGCCCGGCCCAACACCCGCGTCGCCCGCTGGAAATCGGCGATGCGGTCGGTGCGGAGCGCGATCACCGGCACCCCCGCCGCGCGCAGCTGGTTCGCCGCCGTGTGATCGTCGCGACTCGCGTACAGCACCACGAGGTCGGGGTGGGTGGCCAGCACCGCCTCGACGTTCGGACGGAGCCCGTCACCCACATCGGGCACCAATCGCGCGGATTCGGGCCAGAGGTCCCAGTGCGTACGCCCCACCACGCGCGAGCCGGCACCGATCGCGAATAGGATCTCCGTGGTGGCCGGACTCAGCGAGACGATGCGCGCGGGATGGGACTCGGTGCCCGCGGCCACAGGCACACCAAAGTCATCGGCGACCGGCGAATGCCTTGGCACGTCGCGCGCGGCGCACGCCAGCGTGCACAGTGCGACGACTCCAACAGCCATCCGGCGAACCCACGCAGCCCGTAGAAACACGAAAGGCACCTCCCGCGAAGGGAGATGCCAGGTGGGAGTGCGTCAGGCGACCGCAGTCACCGCGCAACGCCACCAGCCCCTTCCTCCGAGGGTCTGATCGAGTGGCGCGGGCGCGAGGCGTCTCCTGGCTCCGGGATGCGACACTCGCCTTCCCGACCGAGGTCAGTGGCGTTTCGAGTATCGCAACGACATTCCCGTTACAGTGGCGGGACCGCGCCGGAGTTTCACCGGCTTCCGGAACCCGCGACCGCTGCATTTCAGTTGTCGACGTCAAGCTACCCTTGCGTGCGCCGCGCGTCAAGCACGCGGGCCAGCGACTGCTTGAGCGCCGCGCGACGCTGCTGGTACGCCGCGCGCGTTTCGCTCGACGGCGCCGGGTGATGTTCGAATCCGGCGTCCAGTTCGGCGATCTCGCGCGCGATCTGTTGGGCGGGATCGGACGCCGCCTTCCCTGCCCCCGACGCAGCGACCGATCGCGTCCCCGGGCGCTGGCGCGCGAACACGAAGCCCAACGCACCGAGCATCGCGAGGCCTACCGCCAGGGC
Organism: Gemmatimonadaceae bacterium; assembly: GCA_025450035.1. Lineage (GTDB taxonomy): Bacteria > Gemmatimonadota > Gemmatimonadetes > Gemmatimonadales > Gemmatimonadaceae > JADGGM01. The sequence goes on along the minus strand of JANWIF010000013.1, from coordinate 42,074 downwards.
GAGCACCACGACGTAGTGCTGCTGGCGCGAGTGACCGCCGGCGTTCGGCTCGTCCACGGCGAGCACCGCGTTCGCCGGCACGTCACGGGCGAGGTACCGCTCGAAGCGGCGCCCCTCGATGCTCACCGGCTCGACGCGCGCCAGTCGCGCGCCTGTCACGGTGGCCCGCGGATCCTCGGCCAGTACTTCGAGCACGGTGGCCGCGTTGGTCAGCGCCATGTGGAGCGGGAACGAAGGCGCAGGCAGGCGGTACGAGAACGAGAGCTGCTTGAGACCGGGCGCGAACGGGGCGACAACCACGACCCTGCCGGAATCGTCGCGCACCGCGCGCGGCGAGATGTCGCTCTGCCCGACGGCGAATTGCGTCGCACCGACGGGGAGAGTGGCCGTCCACGTGGGGTGCGCGTCGTCGCGCGAGATCAGGGTGACCGCGCTGTCGTTGGCGATTTCGTAGACCTCGACGATGTCATGCGTTCCGTCGGCGTTAGGCGAGGAGACGATGACGTGGCGCCCACGCACGTGGAGTGGCACCGGACCGCTCGTGGTGTCGTAAACGGTGATCTCGGCGCTGTCGCCCACGACGCGCGGCGACAGGAGCGGCAGCGAGAAGTAGGCGATCCCGGCGTACGAAGCGGACACGAAGTAGATCGCATCGCCGCGGCCGCGGCGGCGGTACCGAAACGTGTAGGCACCACCGGCCCGCGTGCGTGCGGAGTCCACGGCCCCCGCGGTGTCGGACCCCACGCGGTGGAGCGTGACCCAGATGCCGGAAACGCCCGCGACGCCCTGCGAATCCGTGGCTTGTGCGTCGGGACGGACCACGCGGCCGCTGACCACGCGCGGCGCTTCGCCGGCCACGACAGTCGTGTCGGGAGGGAGCAGGTTGGCAGCGTCCTGCGCTCGCGCCGCGGCCGGATGGAACGCGAACGACATGACCATGGCGGCGGCCAGCACGGGCACCAACCGGCCAGCACGAGAGCGGCCGCCTAACGCGGCTGGCCGCCCGACACGCTGAGAACCACGACGCACCCGGGTGGCTGCTCCTTACAGAGTAAACTTTCCGAAGTCTTCGGGGCGCATTTTCTCGAGGTACGCCTTGAGCTGTTCCGCCGACAACCGAAGCGATTCGACGTGCGCGGGGTCGTCGGAGGAAAACGTCATCGCGTCCCCACTGCCCTGCTCTTCCGCATCTTCGACCGCGATCGCCGTAAGCAGCGAATCTTGCGCGTAGATGGGCGCCGAGAGACGCAGGGCGATGGCGATGCTGTCGGACGGTCGGGCGTCGATGTGAAACACCTCTTCGCCGCGGTGCAGGTGCAGCTCGGCATAGTACGTGTTGTCCTGCACCTTGGTGATCTCCACTCGCCTCAGCGACGCGCCCATTCCGAGAATGAGCCGCTTGCAGAGATCATGTGTGAGCGGCCGCGGCGGTTGGATGTTCTGCATCTCCATCACAATCGACTCCGCCTCCGGCTGCCCGATCCAGATGGGCAGCAGCCGCTCGCCGTCTTTCTCCTGCAAGATCACGACATAGGAGTTGGACACACTGTCCAGGCCAAGCCGCGCCACTTTGACTTCGATCATTCCTTCCTCCCAGAGTGGGAGAACTGGTGGTTGGTGGTTGGAGCTTGGTGGTTGGCAACATCGAACTGCGGTCGTAGGCGCCGTGACCAACCACCGACCACCAACTGCCAACCACCATCACGTTCCCATATCCCACGACGCCAGATACGTCCGCTGCTCGTCGGTGAGCACGTCTACATAGGCACCAAGGGCCGCGAGCTTGAGACGGGCGATCTCACGATCGATGCTCTCTGGAACACGGTGCACGTCACGCGAAAGCGACGCTCCTTCCTTTACCAGATACTCCGCGCCGAGCGATTGGTTCGCGAAGCTCATGTCCATGACGCTCGCCGGGTGGCCTTCGGCGGCTGCCAGGTTGATCAAGCGGCCCTCTCCGAGCAGGAAGATGCGCTTCCCCTTGACGACGAACTCCTGTACGAACTGCCGCACCTCGCGCGTCTGTCCGCCGGCCAGACGGGTGAGCGCGTTAATGTCGATCTCGACGTTGAAATGGCCCGAGTTGCAGACCACCGCACCATCTTTCATTGCCGTGAAATGCTCGGTCCGAATGACGCTGGTGTTGCCAGTGAGCGTGCAGAAGATGTCGCCGACGGGCGCGGCATCCGCCATCGTCATTACGCGGAAGCCATCCATTGACGCCTCGAGCGCCTTGAGCGGGTCGATCTCGGTGACTATCACGTTGGCGCCCAACCCGCGCGCCCGCATGGCCACACCGCGGCCGCACCACCCATAGCCGGCGACAACGAACACCGAACCGGCGAGAAGCAGGTTTGTCGCCCGGATGATGCCGTCGATGGTCGACTGGCCGGTGCCGTAGCGGTTGTCGAACAGATGCTTCGTGAAGGAATCGTTGACCGAGATGACGGGGAATGCCAGCACCTTGTCCTTCGCCATGGCTTTGAGGCGAATCACGCCGGTGGTGGTCTCTTCGGTGCTGCCGATGACGCGTGAGACAAGTGCTTTGCGGGCGCCAGCATCGAGTCCCTCGACCCAGTGGCGCACCGGGCCGGGGAGGTCGTCGAACCGACCGAGGGCGATCATGTGGATCGCGCCCACGACGTCGGCGCCATCATCCATCGTGATTTCGGGTAGGTGCGCGATCGCGGCGCGGATGTGCTCGTAATACGTCTCGTTGTCCTCACCCTTGATCGCGAACACCTTGATGCCGTGATCGCGGACCAGGTGCGCCGCGATATCGTCTTGTGTGGACAGCGGGTTGGACGCGCAGAGCGCGATATCGGCGCCGCCGGCCTTGAGCGTGATCATGAGGTTGGCGGTTTCGCTCGTCACGTGCAGGCATGCCGAAACGCGCTTGCCGGCCAGCGGCCGCTCCTTGGCAAAACGCTCGCGAATCTGCCGCAACACCTGCATCGACCGCTCGGCCCATTCGGCGCGTTGGCGCCCCTGATCGGCCAGAGCCAGGTCGCGGACATCGAACGTTGGACTGGAAGAGGTCGTCGTGATGGTCGCCATGCGTGGTCCGTGATGAAGGGTTGTGCGATGTGCCGCCCGGTCCCGGCTCGCGAGGCACGTGACGCGAGAGACGTGGCGCGGCACTCGCCAGGTCTGGTCAGACCGCGCGGCGCAAGGCCTCGATCCGATCGGTGCGTTCCCAGGAAAAATATGTGAGCTCGCGACCGCTGTGGCGCACCATTTGGGCCTCGCGGCCGAAGTGTCCGTAGGCGGCCGTGCACTGATAGATTGGCGCGCGCAGCCCGAGCGCGTCGATGATGCCGCGCGGCGTGAGGTCGAACACCTCGCGCACGGCGTGCTCGATGCACCGCTCTTCGACGGTCGCGGTGCCGAACGTGTCGACCATCACGCTCACCGGTTCGGCCACGCCGATGGCGTAGGCCAGCTGCAGCTCGCATCGCTTGGCGAGGCCGGCAGCGACGATGTTCTTCGCCACCCACCGCGCCGCGTACGCCGCCGACCGGTCGACCTTGGAGGGATCTTTACCGCTGAACGCGCCGCCGCCGTGCCGCGCCGCGCCGCCGTACGTGTCGACGATGATCTTGCGCCCCGTTAGGCCGGCATCGCCTTGCGGCCCGCCCACTACGAACCGTCCGGTGGGATTGACGTGCATGGTCGCTGTCCTCGCGTCGAACAGATCGGGAGGCAGCGACGGCGCGATGACCTCGGCGATGATTCCCTCACGCAATTCCGCGGGCGACACCGTCTCGGCGTGCTGCGTGGACACCACCACCGTGCACACCCGCACCGGACGTCCGTGCTCGTACGCCACCGTGACCTGCGCCTTACCGTCAGGCCGCAGCCACGGCAGCACGCCGCGCTTGCGGCGATCGGCCAACGCGCGCGTGAGCGCGTGCGCCAATTGGATCGGCATCGGCATCAGCTCAGGCGTCTCATCCGACGCGTAGCCGAACATCATGCCCTGATCGCCGGCGCCGCCGGTGTCGACACCCATTGCGATGTCCGGAGACTGGCGGTCGATCGTGCTGATCACCGCGCACGTTTTGTAGTCGAAGCCGAACGCCGCATCGGTATATCCGATGGCGGCAATCGTGCCGCGGACAATGTCGGGGATCGACACGTACGTCGTGGTCGTGATCTCGCCGGCCACACACGCGAGCCCGGTCGTGACGAGCGTCTCGCACGCGACTCGGGCGTTGGGATCGCTCATGAGAATCGCGTCCAAAACTCCGTCGGAGATCTGGTCGGCAATCTTGTCCGGGTGACCCTCGGTCACCGACTCTGAGGTCAGCAGAAAGTGGTCGGGCACGCGAATCTCCGGTGCGGCCAGCGCGCTGCGGCGCACCGCGTGTGATCGGGGGCGAAACGACGGTCGAATGATACCGAGCTACGAGGAGTCGGACAACCCGTCGTGCAGGAACGGATCGCCGGCCGCGCTCTCGGCAAGATGACGCGCGAGGACCCGTTCCGCATCGGCGGCGGTGCGCGCCGTAATCGCGTGCGCGGCAGCGCGCTCGGCGTCGGAGATCGCGATCGCGCAGGCGAGGCGCTTCATGAGCGGCACCGCGCGCGGCGACACGCTGAGTTGGCGTACGCCCAGTCCGATGAGCGCGCATGCCATAAGCGGCTGGGACGCCATCTCGCCGCAGACGGTCACGTCAATGCCGTGCTCGGCGCCAACAGCCACCGTGCGTTGAATCAGGCGCAGAACGCCCGGATGCAGTGGGGTGAAGCGATCGGCAATGTTGGCGTTGCCACGATCCACCGCGAGCGTGTACTGCGTCAGGTCGTTCGTACCAACGCTGAAAAACTCTGCTTCCCCGGCAAACGTGTCCGCCGCCACCGCTGCGGCCGGTGTTTCAACCATGACGCCAAGGGGGACGCTTGCGCGGTGCGGCGTACCGCGTTCGGTGAGCTCTTTAGCGGCGAGCTCGAGGAGTTCACGCGCGCGCCGTACCTCGGCCACGCTCACGATGAGCGGGAGCATGATACGCAGATCACCGTGCATCGCGGCGCGCAGCAGCGCGCGCAGCTGCACGCGGAACATGTCCGGTTCGTCGAGGCACATGCGGATGGCGCGCCACCCGAGAAACGGATTGGCTTCGGTGGGATGCCCGCCTACCGGGAGCTTGTCGCCGCCGATGTCGAACGTGCGGATCACCACCGGATGGCGGCCGAAGGCTTCGACCACGCGGCGGTAGGCACGATATTGCTCTTCCTCATCGGGGAGGGTGGTGCGGCCGACCATCAGGAACTCGGTGCGCATGAGCCCCACGCCATCGGCGCCGCTGGTGACCGCCGCAGCGACCTCCTCGGGAAGATCCACGTTCGCGCGCAGCGTTAGGCGGACGCCGTCGCGCGTCACCGGCTCCACGTGCGCCATGTGCGCGAGCTCGGCCACCAGTGCGGTCGCGCGGCGCGACCGCGCCTGGAAGGTGGAAATCTCGGCGTCGGTGGGGTCGATGAGCAGCGTGCCCGTCGCGCCATCCAGAATGGCGCGCTCGCCACCCTTGAGTCGTTGGGTGGCCGTGCGCAGCCCGACGACAGCCGGGATGCCGAGTGAGCGGGCAAGGATGGCGACGTGCGACACGCGCGTGCCGGCATCGGTCGCGATCGCGGCAATGGCCTCGCGGGCGAGCTGCACGGTGAGGCTCGGCGTGAGGTCGTGCGTTACCAGGATCGCGTTGGCGCCTTTGGGCAAGTCCACCGGATCATGATCGGGAAGACCGAGGAGGAGCGACAGCACGCGAATCTGCACGTCGGTGATGTCACCCACGCGCTCGCGCATCATGGGCGAGGCGTGGCGCGCAAAGTGATGCCGCCATTCGAGCATGGTGATCTCGAACGCGGACTCGGCGCCCAGGTTTTGCCGGATCAGCCCCTCGACGCGGCCGATGAGCTCCTGATCCTCGAGAATGAACAGCTGCGCATCGAAGATACGCGCTTCCTCTTCGCCGGCCTGGCCAGCCGCGCGTGCGCGCACCTTCCGCAGCCGCTCGCGCGCACGCTCGAGCGTGGTGTGGAAGCGCGCGATCTCATCGTCCACTCTGTCGTCGTCGATAATGCGCTGCGGAACCTCGGGCACCTCCCAGAGCAGGTGGTGGACCGAGCCCAGAATGATGCCGGGCGACGCGGGGATGCCGACCAATTGGCGATCCACTATCTCTCCCCGAACTTGCGTTCGACGAGGGCGACAATCGCCGTCACCGCCTGCTCGGCATCCGGACCATCCGCGCGCACGAGCAACTCGGCTCCGCACTCCGCGGCGAGCATCATCACGCCCATGATGCTTTTGCCATTCACCTCGAGATCGTCGCGCACCATGGTAATCTCGCTCTGGAAGCGCGACGCGGTCTTCACCAACTCGGCCGCGGGTCGCGCGTGCAGGCCGTTCTTGTTCACGATCCGGACGGAACGTTCCATGATCATCTGGAGATCGAGATAAGGATCAGCACGCCGAGGACCGCGAGCGCGGCGCGCCATCCTTCGACGCGCGCGGGGAGGCGGATGAGCACGGCGGCCAGGACCAGTGCGGCGAGTGTGGCCGCGGGCATCGCGAGCAACCATTGGTGGAGCGTTATCTCCTTTGCCCGTCCGCCTAACACACGAGCGATGGCGAGCGGAAGCGCGACTCCAGCCAGGAACAGCACGGCACGAGCGAGATACTGCGGCCCGTGTCGCAGGAGTGGTGTGCCCAACGCCGAGGCCACGCGGAGCCCGCTCCGCCAGCCGGTGCTCACCCCCCAGGCACGCAAGCCAATATGTCCCGCATTGTAGAGTCCGAGGAAGAGAACGACCACCACCAAGGGGCCGGCACCGAGTCCGAACGCGAGGAGCGCCGCCAGGGAGCAGAAGGGGAGCCAGCCGGCCCAGACCAGCCGGTCGCCCAAGCTGCCGAGTGGTCCGCACATGGCGGTTCGGAACCGTTCGATCTGCGGCGCCGGTTGTCCGTCGAGCTCGGCGCGAATGAGGGAACCAATGGCGACGGCGGCGAGGTACGGGTGCGCATTGAAGAAGCGCGTCTCGCGCGCCAGCGCCTCGTGATACGCAGCGCCATCGGCGCCGCCGGGCAGCTCGCGCAATGCCGGCTCGACGCAGAAGCCGATTCCCGGACCGAGCATCACTTCGTAGTTCCACGACCCTTGCACCGCGAACATTCGCGTGAACACCGCGATGCGGGCGCTCCACGAGAGCGACGGCGCGGCGGTGGGTTGCCCCGCGGGCGGCGCGTCCAGTGGCGGAGGCGTGGGGCTCACTCGAAGGCGAGCAGGGCGATGCCGATCACGACGCCGCCAACGAGATACCAGCGCGATCCCGCGGCGCGGTGCGACTGACGCCAGACGGCACCGCCGGCCACCGCCGCCGCCGCGGCGGCGAGCACGGCATGTCCGGTCGCACGATCGAGCGTCCAGTGCGCCAGGATGAACTCGACGATCGGAGTCCACACGATGATGGCGAGCGTCGTCAGCAGGGCGCCGCGCACGAGATCGGCGGTCAATCCACGCAACTGGAGCGTCATCACCGCGCGCGGCGAGCCCGACTCGAGCGCCGGCAACGCGCGCGCGGCCCACACGCCGTTCAGGCGCCGGAGCGCGTACATGCTCCAGCTTCCGGCCCAGGCCGTGGCGATACCGGCGAACACTCCGGTGATGATCGCGCCGGGTCGGATCATCGCGCCCGACGCCGCCAGCGCACCCGCCACGAGTGAAGCGGTGCCCCACTCGGGGTAGCGCGACGCACCCACCGGCAGCGTTTCCATGGCCAGGAGCTCCAGCACCGCGCCGGTGAGCAGGCCGGCCTCGGCGTGGCCCGCGAGCCATCCGCCTAACGTAGCAGCGACGATCGGCCGCGACGTCATCGCCTGCGGAAAGCTCACGACGTCGGCGCCGAGTAGTGCGCCTAACAGAGCGAACGGGATGAGCGCGATGGGAGCGATCATGGCGCGCCTGCCCTCGTGCCATCGATCAGGTCATCGAGGCGCGCGGGTTTGGCGGAAGGGACGTCTTGCGCCGTGACGACGATGCCGCGACCCTCGATGGTCCGCAGGGCACGCTCTTCATCGGCGTTCAGGAACAGATAGCGCAACCGTTCTGTTCGCCCCACGCGGTGATGAATGCCGCCGACGTTCACCGCGCGCACGCCCGTGGCTCGATCGGTGAAGCGGCGCATGGTGTCGATGTCCCCCGTGAGCAACAATCCGTGACGTCGATCGGCGCGCCACTCATCCACGCGACGCACGGCGTCATCGACCGAGGCGAAGTACACTTCCATTTCCGCCGGCACGCCCATGCGATACAACTCCTGCTCCCAGTCGCTGGCCGCCGCTTCGTCATCCACGAGGACGATGAAGCCGAGGTTCATGGGCTGCCCCCACCCGACGACCACCTGTCCATGGATCAGGCGGTCGTCGATGCGGTAGAGGTCAATCGGCACGTGGCGGTCCGGTAAGCACGCGCAGCGCGCCGCCGCCGCGGGCGACGGCCGTGGCCACCGCGTCCGCGTCGGACGCGTCGCTGCTCGTCGCGTATTGGAGCAGGGTGGACAGATTCACGCCCGTCACCACGATCAGGCCGCGGCGGTCCTTGAGCAGCCGGCACGCGGCAAAGTTGCAGCTACCCGCCGGCAGGTCGGTGAACACGACGTTCGCGCCTAACGCGTGAACGCGCTCCCGCAGCATCTCATCGATCTCGGCGGAGCCGAGTCCACGGTTGGACAACGGCTCGAACCGGTCGCCGCGTCCGGTGATCAGATCGACCGCCGCCACGAACGCCGCGGCCAGGTCGCCGTGCGCGAGCACGATGGCTTTGGGAGCGTCACTCATCGTCTTCCGCCAGGTACTGCCGGACATCGGACGCGACCCGCATGCGACTGATGAGCCGCTGATTGAACGCTTCGGCAGGATTGACGCCGCTGTAGCGCAGCAAGTGATTCATCGCGACCACCTCGGCCACCACGGTGATGTTCTTGCCGGGATTGAGCGGGATGGTAACCCGCGGCACCTCGACGTCGAGGATGGTCGTCGTCGCACCGTCGAGTCCCGTGCGGTCGACGTTGTCCGCATGGTCCCAGCGCTCCAGTTGCACAACGACTTCAATACGTTTCTGCTGCCGCACCGAGCGGATGCCAAAGATCGACGGGATATCGATGACGCCGACGCCGCGGATCTCCATATGGTGGCGTTGCAGTTCGTGGCCGCGGCCGATGATCACGTCGTTGCCGCGGCGTGTGGCGATCACGATGTCGTCCGCCACGAGCCGGTGGCCGCGTTCCACCAGGTCGAGCACGCATTCCGACTTGCCAATGCCGCTGCGCCCCACGAAGAGGAGTCCGACGCCGTACACATCGGCCAATGAGCCATGCAGCGTGGTGCTGGGGGCGAACTCTTCATCGAGCGCCGGCTTCACGCGCCGGTAAAACTCCGTGGTCTTGAGGCTCGACCGGAGCACCGGCACGCCGTGCGCGCCAGCGATCTCGCGCAGCTCGTGCGGGACGTCGAGGCGCTTGGTCACCACCGCGCACGGGACGTCGAAGGCGAAGAAGGTCTCGAGCACTTCGCGCCGCCGCTGCTCGGAGAGCGACAGCAGATACGTGATCTCGGTTTCGCCGAACACTTGCATGCGCTTGGCGGGAAATCGCTCGACGAATCCGGCGAGGACGAGCCCGGGGCTGGAAACCTCGTTCACCGAGATCACGCGGTCCAACCCCGCTCCGTCTCCCACCAGCTCGAGCTGCAGCGTGTCGCGCAGCAAGTCGAGCAACCGAGCCACCGTGAGCGCTTTGTTCACGCGGGCGGAGCCTTGGCGCGGCCGCGTGGCTTGAGCGGTCGCTTGAGCCGGAGGATCTGCGCTTCCAAGCGACGCCCCGCTTCCGTGAGCGCCGGCCCCACGTGCTTGTCGCGCGCCTCGGCCACCAGGGCGCGCTTCCGCGGCGCGTGCAACACGATTTCTACGCGTTGGGCAATTCCGTCGTGCTCGAACCGGACGATGGCATCGACGGGCCGTGTGAGCAGCGCGGCGAGCCGGTATACCGTTCGCTCGGCGCGGGCGCGCATGGCGTCCGACGGCTCCGTCTGACGTGCTTGGACGATGATTTGCACTGGGCTAGTCTCCGTGTGCCGTCCCGGCGATCTCGAGGAGATGCTGTTCCGTTAGGCGTGCGGCGTCTGTCCACGTGAACCGTTCGGCGAACGTCCGACCGCGCGCGCCGAGTCGCGCCACCAGCTCCGGATCGGCGGCCAAGCGGGCGAAGGCGGCCGTGAGGGCGGGGACGTCGCCGTGCGCGACAAGAAAGCCCGTTTCACCGTCGCGCACGGATTCGCGCAAGCCCGGCGAATCCGACGCTACCACCGGTGTCGCGCACGCCGCCGCCTCGAAGTTCGTGATTCCCCACCCTTCCTTGGGTGACGTCAACGCCAGCGCCCAGGCCTCGCGCAGCAAAGCCAACTTGCGGCAGTCGTCAATGAACCCAAGAAACCGCACCCGGTCTCCCAGGTCAAGCGATTGCGCGAGGCGCTCCAGCGCCGGGCGATAGTCGCCGGTGCCGGCGATGGCCAGCGTCGCCGTGGGATGACGCATGGCCGCGAACGCACGAATGATCAGGTCCACCCGCTTGTAGCGCTTCAACCGTCCCAGGTACACAAACAGCGGTGCCGGCGCGCGCTGCTCGGGCGCCGGCGTGTAGGTGACGGAATCGATGCCCGGGTAGATCACGCGAATGCGCTCGCGCGGAATCCCGCGCGCCACCAGATCATCGGCTGTACTCTCGCTGATGGCCTCGAAGGGAACCCCCCGATAGGCGCGCACCAGCGGTCGTTCGAGCGCCCACACCATGCCTGCCATGGCGTACGACACCTCCTGAAAAGCAGTGGTCCCGAACAGATGTGGCACCAAGGCCATGACGCGCGGCGCATTCGCTCTCTCCCCCTCCCCCCGCTTCACCCATCGCGTCGTGTAGAGCGGCACTTTGTTGATGTCCTCCACCAGCACGTCGTCTCTCCCGGACGCAAGCACGCGTCGCCAATAGGTGCGGGCGTACAACTGAAACGTATAGCGGGTGCCGACGCGATGGATGTCGATGCCATCCAACCGTTGGCGCGGCGTGCAGCCGTGCCAGCCGCTGGCGAGGAGGGTCACGCGGTGGCCGCGCGCGGCCAGGCGGCCAAAGATCTCATGGAGATGGATCTCGGCCCCTCCCGCTTGCGGGTTTTCGCGGTCCTGCCAATTGACGAGGAGAATGCGCATGCGAGCCCGTTCTGTTGGTAGGGTCCGGCTCAGAGCCGCCCCAGCCGCCGGGCAAGCGCATCGAGCACGCCGTTTACGAACCGCGCGCTCGCTTCGCTGCCAAAGCGTTCGGCGAGTCGCACACTCTCCTGCATCACTACGCGCACCGGCGTTTCGCCACGCCACAGCTCGGCGGCGCCCAACCGGAGCACGGAGCGTTCGATCGCGCCCAACCGTTCGAGGCGCCAGTTGGTCGTAAGATCTTTGAGCTCGGTGTCGATTTCCGCTGCATGCGCCACCAGGGTGTCGATCAGCACGCGCGACCGATCGCGCACGGGGCGCGGCACCCCGAGGTCATCCCAGATCTCATCGGCGACGCGGCCCAGCGCGGCATTGCCGCTGTGTCCCGCGCCGCGCACATCCCAGGCATACAACGCTTGCAGCGCCCGCGCGCGGGCGCGGGTCTCAGCCCTCATCGGCCACGGTCAACCGGTCGACAAGGTCTGCCATCTCGAGGGCCGCGACCGCCGCGTCCCAACCCTTGTTCCCATGGTCGCCGCCGGCTCGCGCTTCGGCTTGTGCCATGGTGTCACAGGTGAGCACACCGAACGCGACCGGCATATCGAATTCGGCGTTCGCTTGGGCGAGGCCGCGCGCCGACTCACCGGCGACGAAATCGAAGTGCGATGTCTCGCCGCGAATCACCGCGCCGACGGCCACCAGCGCGTGGTATCGCTCCGAGGCGAGCAGCACGCGCGCCGCCGCGGGAAGCTCCCACGCGCCGGGTACCCAGACGAGGTCGATGTCGTCGTAGGCGACGCCATGGCGGGTGAGCGCGTCTAACGCACCGTCCACCAGTTTCTTGGTGATGGACTCGTTGAAGCGGCTGGCCACGACCGCGATGCGGCGGCCCTGGCCAGTGGGCGTTCCGGCGAATTCGGCCATCAGTGCGCGAGCAGGTGTCCGAGTTTCGTCTGCTTGGCCTGGAGGTAATCGCGGTTCTCGCTGGTCTCCGGCGCGTGGATCGGCACGCGCTCGTCCACCCGAAGCCCGTATCCCTCGAGCCCAACCAGTTTGCGCGGGTTGTTGGTGAGCGGCCGGATGGAGCGTAGTCCCAGATCGAGCAAGATCTGCGCGCCAATGCCGTAATTTCTGAGATCCGGCTTGAAGCCCAACCGCTCGTTGGCTTCGACGGTGTCGGCGCCGCCGTCCTGCAGCTCGTATGCTTTGAGTTTGTTGAGCAGGCCGATGCCGCGCCCTTCCTGATCCAGGTACACCACCACGCCACGGCCCGCGTCCGCAATCATCTGCATGGACGCATGCAGCTGCCAGCCGCAGTCGCACCGCAGCGAGCCGAATACATCTCCAGTTAGGCACTTGGAGTGCATGCGCACCAGCACCTGGTCGCCATCCTTCACCTCGCCGAAGACGAGTGCGATGTGCTCGTGCGGATCGACATCGTTTCGATAACCGATGATGCGCCACTCGCCCCACTCGGTCGGCAAGCGTGCCTCCGCCACCCGGTGGACCAACCGCTCCGTCTTGAGTCGGTGCGCGACGAGTTGGGCCACGGTAATGAACGTGAGTCCGTGTTGCTCGGCGAACCGCTCAAGCTCCGGACGGCGCGCGGGCTGCCCGTCCGCGTCGCGCAGGATCTCGCACACCACGCCGGCCGGCACGAGTCCGGCCAACCGCGCGAGGTCGATGGCCGCTTCCGTGTGCCCCACGCGTTCCAGCACGCCGCCGCCGCGTCCGCGGAGCGGCTGGATGTGTCCGCCGGAGCGCAGGTCCGCGGGCACCGCGGCCGGATCCACCGCCACCTGAACACTGCGCGCGCGATCGGCCGCGCTGATGCCGGTCGTCACCCCGAAGCGCGGCGCGGCATCGATGCTCTGAGTGTACGCCGTGCGGTAGGCATCGATGTTGCTTTCGCTCAACAGCGTTAGGCCAAGCCGGTCGCACCGCTCGCCCGTGAGCGCCAGGCAGATGAGGCCGCTGGCGCGCTTGGCCATGAAGTTGATGATCTCCGGCGTGACCAGCTGGGCCGCGCAGATGAGATCGCCCTCGTTCTCACGATCCTCATCATCGGCCACGATGATCATCCGCCCGGCCGCGATATCGGCAATGGCCTGTTCGACAGTTCCGAAGGGCACGGTCAGCGCACCGCCGCGACGTAGGGCGCCATCAGGCGCTGTACATACTTGCCAATAACGTCGGCTTCCACGTGCACTCGGCGCCCGGGCGTCAGATCGCCCAAGGTCGTGTGCCGCAGCGTGAACTCGATGAGCGACAATTGCGCCACGTCCGGCGATGGCAGATCGTTCACGGTGAGACTCACCCCATCCACCGTGAGCGAGCCGTGGAGAACCATGAGCTCCGCGATGTCCCGCGGCACGCGCATATCGATCAGCCGTGCGTCACCCTCCGTCCGGATGGCGATCACCGTCCCCACATCGTCCACGTGTCCCAGCACCAGGTGTCCGCCTAACCGGTCACCGGCACGCAGTGCCCGCTCGAGATTGACGCGCGCACCGGCTCGCCACTCGGCGACGCAGGTGCGCTCGAGGGTCGTGACCACCGCCGCCACGGTAAACCAATCCCGACCGTGCTCGCGAACGGTGAGACACGCGCCGTTGAGCGCGATGCTCTCGCCGGCCGCGAGATCGCCGTAGCGAGCGCGCACGCGCAGCTCGCGGCCGGCCGCTGTATCGGCCGTACGCTCCACCGTGCCAATGTCGTCGATGATACCGGTGAACATGCCGTTAGTCGTTCGCGTGAAGGGAGCCGGTCTGCAGTGCCGGGACCTCGTGAACGGCGAACACGGTCATCGTGTCGTCGCCCAACGCCTTGCGGTACCGCACGGGGAGCCGGCTCGCCGAACCGATCGCCTGCGGCGGCACAAAGGCAAATGCACCGTGCGCCCCCGCGCCAAGCACGACCGGACCCTGAAAGATAATCAATCGGTCGACCAGGGATTGTTCCCAGAACGTGCAGGCCAGGCGGGCCCCCCCCTCTATCAGGAGCGAACGAACACCCGTTTGGGCCAGCATCTCGAGGCCCGGCCCGAGCGCAGGGGCACGAATCACCGTCACACCCGCGGCCTCCAACAATCGAGCGGCGGCCGGGTCCGGGGTCTCGGCTATCACGATTGTCGGCACCTCGCGCGCGGAGCGCACCAGCGCAGCGTGGAGCGGGGTCCGCGCGTGGCGGTCAAACACCACGCGCCGCGGGGACACGCGGGGCGCCGGTGCGTCGCGCACGGTGAGCATGGGGTCGTCGGCGAGCACCGTGCCGATCCCGACGCCGACGGCATCGCTGCCCGCGCGCAGTCCATGCGCCGCGGCCCGTGCTCGGCGTCCGGTCACCCAGCGCGAGGCGCCGGTGGCATCGGACAGTGCGCCGTCGAGCGACAGGGCGAGTTTGAGTGTGATCCAGGGGCGTGCAGACGAGAAGGCGAAGAAGAATGCGGGGTCGAGCTCGCGGGCCGCGTCCGCTTCGACGCCCATGGTCACGTCGATCCCGGACGCGCGGAGCCGGGCGGCGCCGCCCGCGGCCCTCGGGTTGGGATCGGCGGCGGCGATCACTACCCGGGCGACGTTGGCGGCGATGAGCGCGTCCGCGCACGGAGGCGTTTTGCCGTGGTGCGTGCACGGCTCGAGCGTGACGTACACGGTCGCCCCGTTAGCCCGAGGGCCGGCAGCGGCGAGCGCGATGGCCTCGGCGTGCGCCTCACCGAATCGGGCATGAAATCCTTCGCCCACTACCGCGTCATCGCCAACAATGACGGCGCCGACCATGGGGTTCGGCGCCGTCTGTCCCCACCCGTGCCGGGCGAGGGCGAGGGCCCGGCGCATGAGCGCGCGATCGCGCGCCGTGGATCGCGAGCGGTCAGAAGACAAGGTGCGCGCCGACCGACCCATACCAGCGTGCGTCGTTGGCGTTTCGATCGAAGGTATTGTACGTCGTGACGGAGCCGCTCGACACGCGCCCAACCTCGCCCACGAACTTGATGAACGGGATGAGATTGAACGAGAGGTCGCCGAACATGCTGGTGCGGGTTGGGCTCTCGCTCGCCTGAATCGGAGCAGTCGGCTGCACGCCATTGACGTTGTACGTCAAATTCGCGTTCGCATCGTAATAGTCGCGACCGAAGCCGACTGCCAGGCCGAATGCGATGATGCTCTTGCTGGCCACGACGCGCCACGACTTGGCGCGGAGGTCGAGTCCCTGCACGCCGAAGCTGGCCGTATTCGACGCGCTGGCCTGGATCGTGGTCATGGGAAGATTGCGCTCGAGGTAGGTGACCGAAATGCCCGGCGTGAGCACGGTCTCCTGGAGGACGCCCACTCGGGCCCCGAAACCGAAGCGCAGCGCGCCTACGGAATTGGACACGTTCACGCCGTCCTGCTCGAACGATGGCAGGTAGGCCGCGCTCACGAGCGCATCCAAGCCGCCAATGTACGTGACGCCGATCGGGAAGCCGCGGAACACCCCTATGGCGGCATCCACCTCGGGGAGCGCCACGTACTTGCTCGACGTGGTGTACGGCGTGGATAGGGCGGGGCCGATCCCGGGCGTGTCGACGCTCTTCGCGTTAGGCACACTGGCCTGCAACACGTTCGCCCGCACGCCAACGCTCACGTGGCCCAGCCCTCCCAGCGTTCCGCCCTGGCCGAGCGTCGCGTTGCCGCCGGCGATGAGCGTGCCAAGTTGGGTGTTCATGTAGCGAAACAGGTCGAGCGCCTTCTGACACGCATCACTCGCGGACTGGCCCTGACATTGCGGATCCGGCCCCTGCTGCTGCGCCGCGACCGGCGGGCCGGCCAACAGAAGCGCGGCACCCATCACGAACAACGGACGTTGCATACGTGTCCTCCTCCTACACGAGGGAAACTTGCCCGCTGCCTGCACGCACCTCGCCTAACTGCCAGGCATCGATGGCCGAGGCGCGCGCGCCGGCCATCACGCGCGGCGCGGCCTCGGCACCACACAACACCACCAGGCCGACGCCCATGTTGAACGCCCGAAACATCTCATCGCGCGCAACCGCGCCCGCCTGCTCCAGCACCTGAAATACATTCGGCACACTCCAGGACGAGGTGCGCACCACGGCATCCAGCGTGGGCGGGAGCGACCGCGCGAGATTCCCCGGAATACCACCGCCGGTGATGTGTGCCATCGCGTGAATCTCGCCGAGCAGCGGCTCCAGCACCCGCCAGTACGACCGGTGCACCCGCAGCAGCACGTCGGCTACACTGCCCTGCTCACCCGGAAATGCGTCGTCCGCCGTTAGGCAAAGACGTTCGCGCACGATGCGGCGCGCCAGTGAATAGCCGTTGGTGTGCAGTCCCGAGCTCGCGAGGGCAACGAGCCGGTCGCCGGCGCGCACACGATCCGGCCCCAACACCTGATCCTCCTCCACGCAGCCGACGATGAAGCCGGCCAGATCGTAGTCGGGAGGCGTGTACACGCCCGGCATCTCCGCGGTCTCGCCACCGATCAACGTGCACCCATTCTCACGGCACCCCGCCGCTACCCCGCGCACCACGTCTTCCACGACCGAGGGCACGAGCTCGCCGAAGGCCACGTAGTCCAGGAAAAACAGCGGACGAGCGCCCAGCACCAAAATGTCGTTCACGCAGTGGTTCACCAGATCGTGGCCGATCGTGTCGTGCCGGTCGGCCTCGATGGCCACTTTGATCTTGGTGCCCACGCCATCCGCGCTCGACACGAGCACCGGCGCACGCATGTTGGGCGGCACGCGAAACATCCCTCCGAATCCGCCGAACGCTCCACGCGCGCCAGCCGTGAACGTCGACTCGACGAGCGCCTTGATGCGCGCCTTGGCGGCATCGGCGGCATCGATGTCGACGCCGGCCGCGCGGTAGTCGAGCGGCACGCTCACGCGATCAAGTCCTGCTCGAAGCTGACCATCCGATGAAAGTCACTCACGCGCTGTGCAATGTCGTGCTGGTCGATCTCGAGAAAGCGGGTGATCGAGAACCGCTCCACCGCAAACGAGCCCATCGCCGAGCCGTACACCACCGCGCGATGAAGGTTCTCATCGCTCACTTGGCCACTGCGCGCAAGGTAGCCGATGAAGCCTCCAGCGAACGCATCGCCGGCGCCCGTGGGGTCGAACACCTCATCGAGCGGAAACGCGGGGGCGAAGAACACGCTCTTGGGTCCGAACATGAGCGCGCCGTGCTCGCCCTTCTTGATGATCACATGCGTCGGCCCGTGCGCCTGAATCCACTGGGCGGCCTTCACGAGATTCACCTCTTCGGTGAGCTGACGCGCCTCCGCGTCGTTGAGCGTGAGCAGATCCACCCGCGCGAGCAGGTCGATGAGGTCGCTCCGCCGACTCTCGATCCAGAAATTCATCGTGTCGCACGCCACCAGGGTGGGGCGGGCGACCTGTTGTAATACGTCGAGCTGCAGCCGCGGATCGATGTTGCCAAGGAATACGAACGGCGCGTGCCGGAACTTCTCGGGAATCTTGGGCCGAAAGTGCGAGAACACACCGAGACGCGTCTCGAGCGTTTCCGCGGAATTGAGATCGTGCCGGTAGCGGCCGCGCCACCTGAACGATTCTCCCTCTGCGCGTTCGATGCCGGACAGGTCGACGCCGCGTTTGGCGAGCGCATCGAGCTGATCCACCGGGTAGTCGCTGCCGACCACTCCCACCATTTGCACCGTGGTGAACAGACTGGCGGAGGCGGCGAAGTATGTGGCTGAACCGCCGAGCACGTTTTCCGCGCGGCCGAACGGCGTTTCGACGGAGTCGAGCGCGATGGAGCCGACGACGAGAACGGGCATGGGGCTGGCGGTTGGGAGGGTGGTGATGAGTCGATTGTGAAGCGCGGAGGATGCGCTTTACATCCGGTCGGGGGCGCGAATACCGAGAATGGTGAGTGCGTTGCGCAACACGATCTGCGCAGCGCGAGCCAGGACGAGGCGGGCGGACATCAGACGCTCGGGCTCGTTCAATACATGGTGCTTGTGATACCACAGGTGCGCCAGACGCGCGGTCTCGTGCAGGTAGCCGGCCACGCGGTGCGGCTCGAGGGCCAGGGCGGCGCCGGCGATGACCGACGGCAGATCGAGCAGCGCCTTGATCAGTTCTTGCTCTTCGGGTTCGGCGAGCGCGTCGAAGTCCACACCGTCCGCGCGCACCGACGCCGGATCGATACCGCCCACGCGAAAGATGCCCGCCATGCGCGCGTGCGCCATCTGGATGTAATAGACGGGGTTTTCTTCCGACTGCGTGCGCGCCAGATCGATGTCGAACACCAGCTGCGAGTCCCCTTTGCGCATGAGGAAGAAGTAGCGCACCGCATCGCGTCCCACTTCGTCGATCAGGTCGCGCACGGTGACGTAGCTGCCGGCGCGTTTGGAGATCTTCACCTCCTCGCCGGCGCGCATCACCGTGACCAACTGGTGAAGCACGTACTCGGGGTAGCCCTCGGGAATGCCGACGCCTAACGCCTGAAGTCCGGCCCGCACGCGCGTGACCGTGCTGTGGTGGTCACTGCCTTGCACGTTGATCGCGCGCGCGAAGCCACGGCGCCACTTGGTGACGTGGTACGCGACGTCGGGGACGAAGTACGTGTACGTGCCGTCGCGCTTCCGCATCACGCGGTCTTTGTCGTCGCCGAAATGGGTGGTGCGAAGCCACAGCGCGCCGTCCCGCTCGTACGTCTGGCCGGCGGCCATGAGCGCGCGGACGGTCTCGTCCACCTGTCCCTCGGTGTAGAGCGACGACTCCAAAAAGTACGTGTCGAATTGCACGCCGAACGCCTGCAGATCGAGGTCCTGCTCGCGCCGCAGCGCCGCGACTGCGAACCGCGTGATGACGTCGAGGTCCGCGCCGCGCGGATCGTCCGGATGCGCGTCCCGGTAGCGTTGGGCGATCTCGAGGATGTACTCGCCGTGGTAGCCGCCCTCGGGGATCGGCACGTCGCGCCCGTCGAGCTGCGCCAGGCGGACCTGGACGCTGCGTCCAAGATTCATGATCTGGACGCCGGCATCGTTGTAGTAGTACTCCCGCGACACGCGCCACCCGGTGGTCTCGAGCAATGCCGCGATCGCGTCGCCTAACGCAGCTTGCCGGCCGTGTCCCACGTGCAGGGGGCCGGTGGGATTGGCGGACACGAATTCGATGTTCACCGGACACCCGCCGCCGGTGTCCGCGGCGCCGAAGCGGCTGCCGAGCGTCAGAATGTCGCGCAGCGCGCCGGCCGTGGTGCCCACGGCGACGTGAAAGTTGATGAATCCGGGGCCGGCGATCTCCACGCGCTCCACGCCGGCGGCGGCCAGGTCGAGCGCGGCGACCAGATCGCGCGCGATGTCGGCGGGCTTGCGCCGCAGCGGGCGCGCCAGTGTCATCGCGACGTTGGTGGCCCATTCCCCGTGCGCGGAGTCGCGCGGGCGCTCCAGCACCGGATCGATCGGCGCGGGCGCGCCGAGTCCCCGCGCCGCGTCGATGAGGGCAGCGCGGATGAGGTCGCGCGTGCTCATTCCGAGTCGGAGCCTTTGGGCTTGGGGCTGGACGAGGGCGCAGGAGCTGGTGCGGCGGTCGAACTCGACGAGTTCGACGAGCTGTCCGACGGCTTGCTCTCGGACTTGGACGCGCCGATGTCGGACTTATCGGGCTTCTCGGACCTCTCCGACTTCTCGGACCTCTCCGACTTCTCGGACCTCTCCGACCTCTCCGACCTCTCCGACTTCTCGGACCTCTCGGACCTCTCGGACCTCTCGGAGCTCTCGGACCTCTCGGACCTCTCGGACCTCTTGGACTTGTCGGATGGAGGCGGCGACGTTCCTTTCTTGCCGTCTTTACCGTAGTCGGTGATGTAGAACCCCGACCCCTTGAACACGAGACCAGCCCCGCCGGAGATCTTGCGCACGGCCACCTTGCCGCACACCGGGCAGGCGAGCTCGCTCGGCGCAGTGCTCATCTTGCGGTACAGTTTGTCGAACGTGTGCCCATCCGGGCATACGAATTCGTAAGTGGGCATCTGTAGACGACTTATGTGAAGGCAGGAACTCAAAGTTACGCCGCTGCCCGCCGAGGTACAAGCGCAAGTGCTCGCGCGTGGATCACGGGATTCCGCCACCCAACCTTGCAGCATTGCCCGCTTCGGCTCGACTACGCGGCCGGCCGATACACGCCCCAGCTTGCTGCCAGCGCATCGGAGATCTCGCCGATCGTGGCGCGTGCGCGAACGGCGGCAATGATGTTGGGCATCACGGGCGCTCGGAACGCGCCGCTGGAATGGTCGGCCGCACCACGGAGCACAGCCAACGCGCCCTGTACCGCGGCCGTATCACGCCGCGCCCGGGCCCGGTGCACGCGCTCCACTTGCTCGCGCTCCAAGCGCGAGTAATCCGGCGTCGAGAGCGGCGGAGCCTCGGCGCCATCCTCGAACTTGTTCACCCCCACCACCACGGCCTCCCCGCGCTCTACGCGCAATTGCAGCGCATACGCGCTCTTGGCGATCTCGTCCTGGAAGAAGCCGCGCGCAATGGCACGCTCGGCGCCGCCCATCGCATCGACCGCCTGCAGCAGCGCGGTCGCCCGCTCTTCGAGCTCGTCGGTTAGGCGCTCGACGTAGTAGCTGCCGGCGAGCGGGTCCACGGTGGCCGTCACACCCGATTCGTAGGCGACCACCTGCTGCGTGCGCAAGGCGAGCGTGGCCGCCTCGGCGGTGGGCAGCGCGAGCGCCTCATCGTAGCCGTTGGTGTGCAGCGACTGCGTCCCGCCTAACACAGCGGCCAGCGTCTGCACGGTCACGCGCACCACGTTGTTCAGCGGCTGCTGCGCAGTGAGCGTCACCCCGCCGGTCTGCGTGTGGAAGCGGAGCCGCGCGCTCGACTCGCTCGCGCCGAATCGCTCCCGCATGAGCCGCGCGTACATCCGCCGGGCGGCGCGGAACTTCGCCGCCTCCTCGAACAGATCGCTGTGCGCGGCAAAAAAGAATGACAGCCGCGGCGCGAACGTATCGATGGCCAGCCCGGCGCGCACCGCGCGCGACACGTACTCGATCGTGTCGGCGAACGTAAATGCGAGCTCCTGCACCGCGGTCGAACCGGCCTCGCGGATGTGATAGCCAGAAATGGAAATCGGATTCCATTGCGGCACCTGCGCGGCACAGAATGCAAACAGCTCGGTGATGAGGTCGAGGCTTGGTCCCGGCGGATAGATGTACGTGCCGCGGGCGATGTACTCCTTGAGGATGTCGTTCTGAATGGTCCCGCTGAGCGCGGACCACGCGATGCCGCGCTCCTCCGCCACGACCAGATACATCGCCAGCAGCGTGGCCGCCGTCGCGTTGATGGTCATCGACGTCGACACGCGGTCCAATGGAAGGCCCTCCAGCAACTGGTGCAGGTCGTCCACCGTGTCGATCGCCACGCCCACGCGGCCCACTTCGCCTAACGCACGAGGGGAATCGGAGTCGAACCCCATCTGCGTGGGAAGATCGAACGCCACCGACAGCCCGGTCTGCCCCGCCTCGAGCAGGAGCTTGAATCGCCGGTTGGTCTCCTGCGCCGTGCCGAAGCCTGCGTACTGACGCATCGTCCAGATCCGCGTGCGATACATCGTGGACTGCACGCCGCGCGTAAACGGAAATGACCCGGGATCGCCAAGGTCCCGTGCGTAATCGATGGGCGCATCGGCGGGCCGATACACCGCCGCCACGGGGATGCCCGATGGCGTGGCGCGCTCCGGCGAATCGGCGGGCGTGGACGGAAAATGCGTGAACGGAACCGTCACACGCCGCTCGTCACCGCTCCCAGAATCTCGGTGGCGAGCTCCACCTCCGTACGACTCCCCATGTACAGCGGCGACCGCTGGTGCAACTCGCTCGGGGCAACGTCCATGATGCGCATGGTACCATCGCTGGCCGCACCGCCGGCTTGCTCGCAAACGAACGCCAACGGATTGCACTCGTACAACAGCCGCAACTTGCCGCGTGGGCTCCGCGCGTTCGCTGGATAACAAAATACGCCGCCGCCAAGTAGGTTGCGGTGGAAGTCGGCCACCAAACTGCCCACATACCGCACGTTGAGCGCCTTGTGCTCCCCGTCCATGCCGCGATACCGGCGCATGAGCGCTCGCACGTGCTCGTCCCAGTGCTGCTCGTACGAATCGTTGACCGAGAGGTAACGCCCGTTGGCCGGAATACGAATGTCGGGGTGCGACAACAGGAATTCGCCGATCGATGGATCGAGCGTGAAGCCATGCACGCCCTGCCCCGTGGTGTACACCAGCATCGTACTCGACCCGTAGATCACGTATCCCGCGGCCACCTGACGGCGGCCCGGCTGCAACAAGTCTTCCATCTCGGCCCGTGTTCCGCGCGTGATCTTACGCACGACGGAGAAGATCGTACCGACGGGAACGTTGACGTCAATGTTGGACGAGCCGTCGAGGGGGTCGAACAGCAGCAGATACTTCCCGCACTTGAATCCCTCAGTAATATGGATGATGTCCGGTTCTTCTTCCGAGGCCATCCCGCAGAGCCGCCCGCCATGATCCATGGCCTTGACGATTACCTCATTGGCCAGCACGTCGAGCTTCTGCTGCACCTCGCCCTGCACGTTCGTCATGTCGGTGGCGCCGAGGATGTCCGCCAACCCCGCCATGCGCACTTTGTTCGCAATCATCTTCGCAGCCAGCGCAAGATCGTACAGGATGCCCGACAGCTCGCCTGTGGCCTCGGGGTGCAGTCGCTCCTGCTCGATGATGAACCGCTCGATCGTGACGACCGACGTCGGCGTGTGTTGAACCACGTTACACCTCTCCTCAGGCGGGTCGGTGCGTGGGTCGTGCACTCGCCGGTCGGCGAAGGTGCGCGCGTCGACTTCGTAGCGGTTGGCGTGATACCCGCGGCGAAGACTCTCCCACACGTACAGAATCGGGAACGCGGAACTGCCCTGAAACTGGTGCATATGCCGCAATTCGTGCAAGAGCAGTTCCGGAGCGAGCGCTGTACCCGGAGCAATGAATATGGTGCGCCACAGCGTGAGGGCGGACACGGTACGCTGTCGAAGCATCCACCCAGCCACCCGGGGTGGCAACCCACCCTCGCGCAATCGTATTGCCGAGAGCTCCGGGTAGCGATCCACGAGCGCGCGCGGCGTGTCTACGGGCCGCCCCACGAGTGCGCTCAGGGCGCGTTGGAGAGCATCCACCGGTCACCTTCCTCCTCGACTTCGATCGACAATCCATCGGTGCGGACCACAATGGTACCCTCGCGGTCGGTGCGCAGCACCAAGGCGCGTCGCGCGGCAAGCGCCGACATGATCGCAGCACTCGGGTGGCCGTAAGAATTTCCCGCACCCACCGACACGAGCGCCAGGCGTGGCAGTACAGCATCGAGAAACGGTTCGGTGCTACTGGTGCTACTGCCGTGGTGCCCCACCTTGAGCACATCGGCGCGCAACGAGTCTTCGTGCGCGAGAAGCCATTGCTCTTCGCCATGTTCGGCGTCGCCCATGAGCAGCATGCGCACGGCGCCAAAGCGCACGAGTACAATGACGCTTGCCTCGTTGGGCGCATCGAGACGCGCCATCCACGCCGAGTCCGGGGCCAGCACGTCGATGTGCACGCCGTCCACGACCAACGAGTCGCCGGGCCGTGCGCGATGCCAGTGGACGCCGGCCTCGCGCGCGGCGTCGAGCGACGCACGATATGTCTCACTGGTCCCAACGTATGCGCCGTCCCAGTACCGCTTGGGGTGCAACGCGCGCATCACGCTCGCGGCACCACCGGCGTGATCGGCGTGGGGGTGCGTCAACACAAACAGCGCGACCTCTCCACCCAGTCGTCGTACATAGGGAATGACGGTCGCGCGCCCCGCGTCGCCGCCACGCCACACGCGCCCGGCATCGATCAGCAGCCAGTGGCCACCTGGCGTGCGCAGCGCCACGGCGTCTCCCTGCCCAACATCGAGCAGGTGCACCTCGAGATCGTGCGCAGTAGTCGGCGCCATTGGCACCCAGACGGATGCGGTGAGCGCGGTTAGCCCGGCGATGAGTGGCCGTGCGGGAAAATGACTCACGCACGCAACGAGCAACGCCAAGCAGGCGAGACCGGCAAGCGCGGCGCCAATTGCGGTGGGCGCGACGGCAAGCGTCGCGTGCGGCATGGAGGCGCCCGCTGTGGCAACACCATCGAACGCCACCAGCATCGGATGCGCGGCGTCCGCGAGAAACCTGCCAACCGCCAGGTTCGGCGAGCAGAGCGTGGCCAGGAAAAGCGTGGGTTGCAGCACCGAAATGATGGGTGTCGCGACGAGGTTGGTGAGCGGAGCAACGAGACTGAGTTGGCCGAACGTCCAGGCCACGATGGGAGCAGTGACTGTGCAGGCAACGACGGAGGCAAGCGCGCCTCCAGCGAGTTGGGCGCGCCAACCGTCCCACCGCGGCGCGATCCAACGGCGGGCGAGGTGGGCGCTTGCGGACAAACTGGCGATGCCGACGACACTCAGCTGCCATCCGACGTCGAGCACGGTGCGTGAATCGGCGAGCGGCATGGCCGCGCCGATCGCGAGCGACGCCCAACGGGACGTCGGGCGCTGCGCGAGGCGCGATACGACACCGACGCCAAGCATGGCACCGGATCGCACGGCGGCCGGCGGTGCGCCAATGACGGCGACGTAGAGCGCGGTGACGGCGAGTGTCGCCCCCAGGGCGGCTCCGCGCGGCAGCCGCGCCGCGACGAACAACAGCTCGAGCATGCCGGCGATGATCGCCACGTGCAGTCCGGAAATGGCAAGCATGTGGACGATGCCGGCGGCAGCAAAACGATCGCGCAACGCGGGATCGAGCGAGCGCGTGTCGGCAATGACAAGCGCGCGCACGAGCGGGGCATCAGCCCGAAAGATGAGATCGATGCGGCGTCCCACGGCGTCGCGCCAGGCAATCAATCGAGCCCCCCCTCCTGCCGCGGCGAAGGTGATCGCCGCATGCTGGATGCGGAGCCCGCGGTGCGACGGCGCGCCGTCTCCGCGCACGCGCACCGTGGCGCCGGCGGCGGCCATGCCACGCTCGACGGCGACCGACGCGCGCACGGTGCACCGGGAAGTGCGCAGGGTGGCGGGGATAAAGGCGCCAGGCGCCGCGGCGCTCTGCAACACGGCGAGCCATGAGTGCGTCGCGGCGGCGGCGCGACGGCAACGAATGTCGGTTTCCGCGGCGGTAGACGCCATGAGAGCGCCGCCGGCGACCGCGGCGGCTAGTGCGGCAATTCTGATCTCACGAAAGTACAGACTGGAAACGAGACCAGCGATCGAAAGCGTGAGCGCCGTAAGCAGGAAACCGGAGAAGCCCGCGAGGAGGCCGGCGACGTACGCGAGGAGGGCGAGGGTGATGAGGGGCACGGTTGTTCACGCACCGCCCCTCGTTAGGCGCCTGACCGCGGGCGGCCTTCCTTCTTCCCCGGGAGCTCATGCCGCGGATTGGACGCCACACGGCGCATGGCGTCCAATACCAACACGGCGAGCGATGCGCGGGTTTGGTCGCGCTGCAGATCGACGGAGATCAACGCCTGGCCGACATCCGTGCCCCCGCTATAGCGGGGTCGAGCAGCGTTCAAGGCGTGGGCGATCACGTCGGTGCGGCACAGCGTACAGTCACACCAGTCGGGGTTCTGCACGCGGAGCTCGTCGTAAATCCCGACGACGGTTCCTTCCAATAAGTTCTTCATCCAGCGAGAGGGAGTGCGCGGCTGTTGTGCACAAGAGCGCCGGTGAATGTAGAACCGGTGGTGCCGGTGAGCTCCACCGTTAGATAGCGGCCGATCATTGACGCGTCGCCCGGCACAAGCACGGTGCGATGATGACGCGTTCGCGCCTGCAACAGACCGCCGCGACGAGCAGCCTTTTCCACCAACACCTCGTGGCGCGAGCCGAGCAGCGAGAGATTGCGCGCCCGGGATCCCTCGCGCACCACCGCGATCAACCGATCGAGGCGCGCCGTGGCGACTTCATCGGACACGGTCATGCTCTCGGGGAGTCGGGCGGCGGGTGTGCCGTCGCGCAGCGAAAAGCGAAAGGTGAATGCATCGTCGAACTGCACGTCGCGCACCGCGCTCAACGTCTCCTCGAATTCGTCGTCGGTCTCACCGGGGAATCCGACGATGATGTCCGTCGTGAGCGCGACGTTCGGGATGGCGCCGCGGAGACGCGCCACGCACTCGAGATACGACTCCCGCGTATACCGCCGCAACATCCGCTTGAGCGTGCGCGACGATCCGGACTGCATAGGCAAATGGACGTGCTCGCACACCACAGGCGTCTCGGCCATTGCCGCGATGACGCGATCGGTGAAGTCGTTCGGATGCGGACTCGTGAACCGAAGCCGCCGCAACCCGGGCGTTCGCCCCAGCCGCCGCAGCAAGTCGGCGAAGTCGTGCTCCCCGTCGTGATACGAGTTCACCGTCTGTCCCAAGAGCGTGATCTCCGTGATGCCCTGCGCCGTGACTTCGGCCGACTCGCGTTCTACGTCGGACAATGTACGACTTCGCTCGGCGCCGCGTGTCATCGGAACTATGCAGTAGGTGCATTTGTAATCGCAGCCGCGCTGCACCGGAATCCACGCCCGCACGCCGTCAAACCGCCGCGCATGAAAGTCCTCGTAGTGCTCCTCGAGATCGAAATCCACCTTGGCCACACGCTCGCCGCGCCGCGCACCCTCGATCAGCGACGGCAGCGCGCGATACCCGTCGGGACCGACCACGAGCTGCACGTGCTTGGCACGATCCAACAGCGCCGGCCCGAGGCGCTGCGCCATACACCCGGTGACACCGAGCACCGTGTCGCGCGACATGTACCGCTTCAGTTCGCCTAATCGGCCGATCACACGCTGCTCGGCGTGATCGCGGATGGCGCAGGTGTTGACGAGAATGACGTCGGCACCCTCGGGTCCGCCCACGGGCACGTAGCCGCACTCGGCCAGTCGCCCGTACATGAGCTCCGAGTCGCTGACGTTCATCTGGCAGCCGTAGGTCTCGATGTAGACCGTTCCAGCGGATCGTTGTGTATCGGCGTTCATTTCCCCTGCTTGCGTTAGGCGGTAGCTAAATGCGATGCCCGCACGGACCTTCGAGTTAGCCGTCGAGGAAGAGTTGAAGATGCTCCCTAAACCTAGCCTCCGGTCACACCTTGGAGGTCTGGTTGCCGCCGGTGACATGCGGATACTGAATCTGCGACCATCGATCCCCCTGTCGGCACCTTATTTTTCACGCGCGCGGGTCGCGCACCGACCAGGCCCAACGCCCAGGCCGGGAACCGAAACTTATCGTCGCCGGCAAGTTTCGTGGCATCATCGAGCGTCACAGGCTCGCCAATGAGCTTGTACTGGATGCTGTGCCGTAGGCGTCACACAGCCGCGTCCGAATCGAGGCGATTGCCAGATGGGTGACATCGATTCCTATCCAGCGGCGATCCGACTTCTCCGCGGCGGCGATGGCCGTGCCGCAACCACAGAACGGGTCCCCGTAGAAGAGGCAGGTGTCGGCCAAGGCGCCAGCGGTCGTGTAGATGAGCGGGGACATCATGCCCCCAAGATGCTACGGCGACGTGGATAAGGTCGGAGCAATTCATTCCGACCGCAACCATCCGGTTACATCGCATCGGCTGGCGTCGCCGACGGAGCCGCGCGCGGATTGTGCCCCAACCTACAGCGGATCGGGCCGCGCAAACAATACGCCGTCAGTCAGCTCGAGTCGTGCGCGCACGCGCGCGCCACGCGGCAAGGCATCGTCGGTCGGGATGACCGACAAGTCGTCCTCCGTCAGTCCGGAACGGTGCGCCCGGTTGCCGATGACCACGACATCGGCCGCGCTACCGGCGCGCCGCGCGCGGTAGGCGCGCGCGCAGGATTCACCCAGCTCGCGCAAGTCACGGGCCCGGCGCGCGACGTCGTTGCCGTTCACGCGCTCCGAGAGACGCTCGGCGGCGGTGCCCTGACGCACCGAGTAGGGAAAGACGTGAAGCCCGGTAAACGGCAGCGACGACACGAGCGCGTGAGTGGCTCGATGCTCCTCTTCGGTCTCGCCCGGGAATCCGGCGATCACGTCGGCGCCCAGACCGAAGACCGACGCGTCGCGCACGATACGCTCGACCGCGCACGCGTACGAAGCGGCGGTGTACCAGTGGCGCCCCATGCGGCGGAGCACGCGATCGGAACCCGATTGCAACGGCGCGTGCAAGTACGGCGTGAGGCCGCCGTCGCCCGCCGCCAATCGCTCGCGCAGCCGGTCATCGACCTCGGTGGCTTCCACGGATGACAGGCGAAACCGCACCGACGGGACTGCGCGCACCAGCCCATCCACTAACGCGCCCAACGAGACGCCCGTATCGGCGCCGTAGGTGCCGATGTGCACGCCGGTGAGTACGATCTCGGGATGATGCTCGGCCAATCGCTCGGCCTCCGTCACGAGTTCCGCGACCGGGCGCGAGCGGTTCGCGCCGCGGGCCAACGTGGTCGCGCAGAACGTGCAGTGTTCGTCACACCCGTCCTGGATGCGCAGCAGCGCGCGGGTTCCTCCTTGCCGCGCGGGCGGCGCGCCGGACGCGTCGATGCCTACCGCCGCCGCCACGCGCGCCCCACCGGCGCCGGCAAAAACCACGGTCACGCCGGGCAGCGCTCGCACGCCCTCCGGGTCGCGCGCCGACGCGCACCCCATCACGACGGTGCGGATGCCCGGCCGTAGGCGCGCGACCCGACGCACCCCGCGCCGCAAGTCGGCCTCAGCCTCAGCGGTCACCGCGCAGCTGTTGAACACCGCCGTATCGGCGATCGAGGGATCGGCGACGATCTCCGCGCCGCCTCGCTCGAGCACGGCGCGAACCACTTCGCTGTCGTAATGGTTGGCGCGGCAGCCAAACGTGGACAGATACACCTTCATCCGCCACGGCCTCCACCCATCTCGGACGCCGCCGGCGCGCCACCTGGAGGCGACGTGCCACCGCCGAGCGGCGTCGCCGCGCGCGGATGTGGGGGTACGCATGGAAGCGCGATGTGGAACTGGCTCCCGTGTCCCTCGCTGCTCTGTACCCAAATGCGGCCGCCGTGCGCCTCCACCGCCATCTTGCAGAAGGTCAGCCCGAGCCCGGAGCTGCGCACGCGCGGCGTATCCGGATGCTTGAGCCGCTCGAACTTGTGGAAGATCACTTCGTGATACTCGGGCGGGATGCCGGGCCCGTTGTCGGCCACGGTGCACAGCACCCCGCCCGACGTATCGCGGTGGGCCGAGAGCGAGATGGCCACTCCGCGCCCGGAGTGCGTCAGCGCATTCTGCATCAGGTTGCCGAACACGCGACGCAGCAGACCGGCGTCGCCGATGATCCCTGGCGCGTCATCACTCACGTCGAGGGACACGCGCGCCCCTTCCTGACGCAGGCGCATGGCCCACTCGTCGGCCAGCGCCACGAGCATCGCCCGCGGCGCGATGGGCTGTAGGTCGAGTGCTAACGACGCGTCTTCGATGCGCGCGACCTCGAGCAGGTCTTCGATGAGCGCCAGCAGGTCCTCGGCCTTCCCCTCGGCGTCGCCTAACGCTCGGCGCATCTCGCCGGTCAGCGGGCCGAAGTCGCCGTCGAGCGTCATTTCGAGTGACGCCAAAACCGAGGTGAGGGGCGTCTTGAGATCGTGCACGATCATCTTCATGAGATCGTCGCGCATCTTCTGCAGTTCGCGCAGCCGGCGGTAGCTCTGCTCCAGCGCGTCGGTGGCAACCTTGAGCCGCAGCAGCGATCGCACGCGCGCGCTCAGCACCTGGCGGTTGTGCGGCTTCGTCAGGAAGTCATCGCCGCCGGCCTCGATGGCCTTCACCCGATCGGTCGTGTCGTTGAGCGCGGTGACAAAGATGACCGGAATGCGCGCGGTGCGCGGGTCGCGCTTGATGCGCCGGCACACCTCGAATCCGGTGGCGCGATCGTCGCAGCCTAACTCGCCGGCCGGCATGGAGACGTCGAGGATGCAGAGGTCCGGCGGCTGATCGAAGCACGCGGCCAGCGCCGAGGGGCCGTCGACGGCCATGCTCACCCGATATCCGAGCATCGCGAGCTGGTCATAGAGCAACTCGACGTTGGCGGGAACATCGTCCGCCACGAGAATGAGCGGCGTCTGCGTCGCGTCGGTCACGGCATCGGCAGTTCAGGGCCGAACCATGACCCCGAACTCCATTGTCCAGGCGTGCTCGGTCACTCCGGGGAGGCCATTCCGCACGGACCGTACGAGCGTGAGGTCAATGCGCGACCGACCCTGCGCGAGCAGAACGCCCACGCCGCCGGAGTACGCCGACTCCATGATCTTCGCGGAGTCGACGAGAAACGGGAGCCCGCGGCGTCGATACCCGATGCGCAGTGCGAGCGGTGCGCCTAACGCACTGGGTCCGCGGAACTCGGCGCCCCCGCCGTAGTCCCACGTGTTGACGACGCCAAGTCCGGCCGATCCAAGACCATTCATACTCTTCCACCCGTCCCAGTCGGCGCGAAACGCGAGGATCACACCCGGCAGTCCGGTGAACGCAATCCCCGCGCCGGCACGGTCGGGAGCTGTGGCCCGCGTCAGCACCGTGTCATTTCGGTAACTCGTCAGGCGTCCGCCCAGGCGTCCGGAAATGCCGATCGCGAGCACCTGATCCGGCTGCCACATGATTCCCGCGCTCGCGCCGATTCCGGAGTACGACATGCGCGCGGTCTGGTTGTAGACCGCGACCGTCGTGTCCGACGACGATCGCGTGATCGTGAGGTCGTTGTCGCCCGAAAAGACGTCCGCCGCCACGCCTAACCACAGGGTGCGGAGCACGCCCACCGATATCCCGGCCTTCACGTCGTTGATCGCGCCCGCGCTCCTGAAGTCTTCCGTGAACGGCACGCTGTCCAGCACGAGCTGCTTGTACCCGGTGCGCGTCGTTTCCCACGTACGATCCAACAACGTGGAGAGCGAGACGCCGAGGGTGACGCGGGTGCCGAGCATCATCGCGCCCGCCGCCAGGGGAAACCGGCTGGTGGTGGTGTTATCGGACTGCCCGTTGGCCGACACGGAGCGGAATTCCGGCGCGTACTCGAAGTACACCCCCGGGCGTCCCCACGCGGCCATGGCCGCCGGATTGAGCGCCGACGCCGCGTCGGTTTCGGCGGGTCCGCCACCAAGCGCCGCGGCACCAGCGCTGATCTGCCCCGGTGGATAGCCAAACCCCTGTGTGCTCAGCGTGCCTTGCGCACCCGCCGAGTTGGACACGGCCGGGATCGCCGTGATGACGGCGAGAGCGCCGGCGAAAGAAAGACGCGTGCGCATCACGGAAGACCGAAGCCGCTCTTGAGGATGTAGCTGATTTCGAGACGCGGTCGCAGCGTGTCGTTGGGCGCGTCCAGCGAATAGAAGAAATATTGTTGCGGATCGATGCCTTCGGCCGACGACTTCAGCACCAGTGCCCGCTGCGACGCCCGTGGTCCGACACGCTTCCACAGGATGAACAACCCGACGATCGGAATCGTGTCGGGGTGCTCCGTGTTGGGCCTCAGGTTGCTCGTCGGAATGCCCGTCGCGCCTAACGTCGCGGGGTCGGCCACCAGAAGCGCCGCGGTACCGATGTCGGTCACGAACGGCGTCGCCTGCACCACCCGCGTCTGCAGCAGAATCGTGTCGGTGGTGTCGGAAGGGAAGAACGTGAGATTCGCCGCCTGGTGCAGGATGAGGTTCGCCCGCACGATGGTCGCGCTCGAGTCGATGAGCACCGCCGGCACGTTGAACCGCATGTAGATCCGGCTGCCCGGAATACCTCCCGCGGCGAGGATACCCGGCGGCGGGGGCGGCGTGCCCTGCAACACCAGATCGTAATCCGAGAGACTCTTCAACGTCGGAGTACCCGGCTCACCAACGGTATTCACGCCGCGGGTGATAAACGACCTCGACGTGTCGGCGTATCCGAAATACTGGAGTGTCGCCCCTTGGCTCCCCTCGGTACTCCCGACCACGATCTGCGCCGGTAAGGCACTCTGGATACGCAAGCCGAGCCGGATGCGCACGCCGTTCCGGACGTGCTGGGCAACCCATCCGGTATCCAGTGGTATCCTGATCGCCCCCTTGACCGAGTCTCGTGGCACAACCCGCGATGCGATGGGCAGCGTGTTCAATCGCGCGTGCACCGCCGCCGTGTCGAAGTCGGGCGCGTTGACGTTGACGTCATACACGACGAAGGTGATGCTGTCCGGAACGAGGATCGTGTCCTTCGTCGAATCGGTCGGTGGGATGACGATGATGCTCAACGCCGACGAGTCCACGCGGGTGAACGGACGCTTCGCGGCAGTGGTGTCGGTGTCGGGAAAGATGCGAACGAGCGAATCGAAGCGCATGATGGCGGCCGTCTGCACCGGGCTGCCACCTTGCGTGAAATCGCCCACGAGCAGGCTGGTCTCCGTGCCTAACGGCGGGATCCCGACGACGGTCGTGATCGTGTCGAACGCCGCCTTGCCGCTGAACACGGTGTCCTTGACCACGAGCGTATCCGGACACAGCGACGGACACGCAGCCCCGCTGGCAAGCTGCTCCTGGCACCCGCCGATCACCGCCACCGCGATACCCAACAGGGTCAGGACAGGCCACGACTTACGAGGAACGGACACTCCGACCTTCCACGGCAAGATGGTTCGGCTGCGCGACACGCAGCGTCTCGCGAAGAGCGACGGCAGGACGGATCACGAACGATCGAGGGACTGCTGGGAGAACGGGTGCGGTAACAACACCGAGAGCATCCAGCGCGCCTCCGCGCCGCCCCGGGTGTAACTCAGGATCTGTAAGTCCGGAGCAAGCTCCGAAAGCACCTGGCGGCATTCCCCGCACGGCGGCGATGCCTCGTGTGCTTCGCTCGCTACCACGAGATACGACAATCCCTGCGCGCCAGCGACGACCGCGGCAGCCACCGCGGCGCGCTCGGCACAGAGTGTCGCAGCGTACGACGCGTTTTCCACGTTGCAACCAGCGAAGACACGCCCGTCGTCCGACCACAGCGCTGCGCCGACGCGAAACCCGGAGTATGGCGCATACGCGCGATCCAGAGCCGCGAACGCGGCCTCACGCAACGCGCCAAGGTCCGCCGGCGCTGAGCGACCCGCCGGCACAACCGGCGACGTGTGCACGGTGGGTCGGCTCACGCGCGGAGCAGTTCGGGAAGAAACGACGCGCCATGACCGCGGAAGTCCACGCCGAGCCACTCGGCTACCGTGGCGCCGAGATCGGAAAACGTCGAGCGCTCGCCGAGTGATCGCGCGCGCACGCGCGAACCGAACGCAATCAACGGCACGCATTCGCGAGCGTGATCGGTGGTCGGCGTTGTCGGATCGTTTCCATGGTCGGCGGTCAGAAACAACAAGTCGTCCTCGCGAAGTGCAGCTTCAATGGCAGGGAGAGCCACGTCGAACGCACGCAGCCCCTGGTAGAACCCCGCCACGTCGTTTCGGTGCCCCCAGAGTTGATCGAAATCTACTAGGTTGGCAAACACCAGCCCACCGTCAAGCGCATCGAGGGCCCGATGAATGGCGCCAAGACCGGCTGCGTTGTTCGCGGTATGCTCCGATCGGATGGCCCGACCGGCGAACAGATCGTCTATTTTCCCCACTCCGACACGCGCGATTCCCGCGGCCTCGAGCGCATCCAGCAGCGTCTGCTCTGGCGGGGCGATAGCAAAATCACGCCGGCCGGCCGTGCGAACATACGCGCCGGGCTGACCCGTGAATGGCCGAGCAATTACGCGCGATACGTCGTTCGGCGCCACGAGCATCTGCCTCGCCACGCTGCACGCCGCGTACAGCGCCACCGGCGGCACCACAGTCTCGTGCGCCGCAATTTGGAAGACCGAATCCGCCGACGTGTAAAGAATCCACTGCCCCGTGCGCTCATGCTCAGGCCCGAAGCGCGTGAGTACCTCCGTCCCGCTTCCCACCACATTCCCAAGTACGGCGCGCCCGCTGCGCTCGGCAAACTCTTCGACCAGCGCGGCCGGAAAGCCGTTGGGGTAAGTGGGAAAGGGGCGCGTCAGGTGAACTCCCGCGATTTCCCAATGGCCGGTAGTGCTGTCCTTCCCCGCGGATGCGGGGCGCATGATCCCCCATGCGGCACGAGGTGAGCTGACCGCTGCCACGCCGGTCAGCGGTGCTACGCGCCCGAGCCCCGCCCCTTGCAGGTTGGGCAGATCCAGGCCGCCAACGGCGCGCGCCACGTTGCCGAGCGTATTGCTCCCCACGTCACCGTACGCGGCAGCATCTGGCGCGGCGCCAATGCCCACGCCATCGAGTACGAGGATGATTGCGCGCTTGTTCATGCAGGGTCCACGTAGCGCCGCGGCAATCGCGCCCGTAGACCGGTCAGGAGCTCGTAGGGCGACAGCTCACCCGCGTTAGCAACCGCCTCGACGCTCAGCTCGTGTTCGCCATCTCGCCCAATGAGCGTGACGACGTCCCCAACCGCGCACTCCACGCCGGTCACGTCAATCATCGTCATGTCCATGGTCACGATGCCGGCCACGCGCGCCAGCCGTCCACCCACGAGCGCCTGGCCGCGATTGCCGAGCGCGCGGCGATACCCGTCGGCGTAGCCGAGCGGGAGCGTCGCAATGCGCCGTTCGCCGCGCGCGCGATACGTTGCGCCATAGCTCACGGTCTCTCCCTCGCGCACGGTGCGGAGCTCGGCGATACGCGCGCACAACCGCACCACCGGCTCGGGTTGGACCAGCGCGCCGTCGCCACTGCCCACTCCATAGAGAAAAACTCCGGGCCGTCCCAACGACCAACGCGAACGCCGGGTGCGCGCGAGCGCCGCTGAGTTTTCGGCGTGCACGAGTGGCGGGCGCGACGGCAGGCACGCCAGCGCGTCTTCGAATCGTCCCTCCTGCTCTTGCAGCGAACCGTCATCACGTTCCGCAGAGTGAAAATGCGTGAATGCTCCTGTGGGCGGAGCATCCTCGAGCAGCGAGCGAATCTCGTGCATCGCGTCCCAGCGAACCCCGGCGCGATGCATGCCGGTGTCGATGGCCAGGTGCCACGCACCGCCGCCGCACGCGCTCCATGCAGCAATCTGTTGGGCCGTGCCGAGCGCTGGCGTCAGACCAAGGTCTCGAGCGCTTGCAAGCTCGACGCGAAGCAGCGGCGTGAAAACCACAATCGGACGCTCGACACCGGCATTCCGCAGCTCGCGTCCTTCGTCAACGGTGGCGACGCCGAATCCCCACGGCGCAAGCGGCTCCAGGGCACGCGCGGCCGCAATGGCGCCAATCCCGTAGCCATCGGCCTTGATCATCGGGAGCAGGGCGTTGGCGCGCGCGGCCATCACGGCCCCATTGCGGCGTAACGCGCCCAGATCGACCTCGACCCAGGCGCGTGTCATCGACTCTCGCGTTGACGCATCATCGTTCGGGCGGGTAGTATACCGGCCCGGGAGGAGCGATGCAAGACAAATCAACGCTTGAGGATGCGCTCGCGCTCATGCGCGATCTGCGGGCGCGATGCGAATGGGATCGCGCGCAAACGCACGAGTCCTTGCGACCGTATCTCTTGGAAGAGTCGCACGAGTTGGACGACGCGCTGCGCACAGCCGACACCTCCGCAATGCGTGAGGAGTTAGGCGACGTGCTGCTGCAGGTGCTCTTCCACTCCGTGCTTGCGGAAGAGGACGGTGCCTTCGACGCGCACGACGTGGCGACTGGATTGATCGAAAAAATGAAGCGTCGTCATCCGCACCTGTACGGCGGCGGCGAACGAGAAAGTTGGGAAACGATGAAGGCGCGTTCCCGCTCGTCACTCGCCGACGGTCTCCCACCGGGGCTCCCCGCACTGCACCGTGCCCAGCGACTTCAGGACCGCGCCGCGGGCGTAGGCTTTGACTGGCCCGACACCGAGGGACCGGCGCTGAAGGTGGAGGAAGAGTTGGCCGAAGTTCGTGAACAGCTCGATCGGCCCCTTCCGCGCGACGCTGACGCGGCGACCGCGTTGGAAGGCGAGCTGGGCGACCTGCTATTCGCAGTAGTGAATCTCTGCCGCCGAGCAAACGTGCACGCGGCCGTCGCCTTGGACAGAGCCAATGCAAAGTTCGAACGAAGGTTCACAGGGATGGAACGGCTGGCCCGAGCGCGCGGCACGTCGCTGGCCGAGCTCAGCATGGATCAGCTGGACGAGTTGTGGGAGGAAGTGAAGCGGTAATTGGTTATGGGTGGTTGGTTATTGGTGGTTGGTGAACTACGAACCACGACCGTAGTACGTAGTTCACCAATCATCAACCACTAACCACCAACTACTAGCTACCACCCACCCATCACGGCCTCAATCGATTCATCATCCGCGGGAAAGCAATCGTCTCCCGCAAGTGGCCTAGACCGCAAATCCACGAGATCGTCCGCTCGAGGCCTAACCCAAAACCCGAGTGGACGAACGTGCCGTACTTACGGAGATCCAGGTACCAGTCGTACGCCGTTTCAGGCAGGCCCTCGGCCCGGATGCGGGTCAGGAGTTTGTCGTGGTCGTCCTCCCGCTGACTCCCACCGATGATTTCGCCGTAGCCTTCCGGCGCCAACAGGTCGTCGCAGAGTACGGTGCGCGGGTCGGCGGGATTCTCCTTCATGTAGAAAGCCTTCGCTTCGCGCGGATAGTTCACCACGAACACCGGGCGATCGTACTCGGCCACGATCACCGCCTCGTCCTCGGCACCCAGGTCGTCGCCCCACGCGATCGAGCGACCGTGCTGCTTCAGGAACTGAATCGCGTCGCCATAGTCGAGACGCGGAAAGGGCGGCGATACCAGCGTCAGTGGCGAAGTGTCGCGCTCCAACACGGACAACTCGCGCGCGCATCGTTCCAGTGCGCGTTGCACCAGGTTCGTTACGAACTCTTCCTGAAGACGCATGTTGTCGTCCGAATCGTTCCACGCCACCTCGGGCTCGATCATCCAGAACTCGGAGAGATGACGCCGCGTCTTGGACTTTTCTGCGCGGAAGGTCGGGCCGAAGGTGTAAATCCGGCCGAGCGCGGCCGCGGCCGCCTCGCCGTACAGCTGGCCCGTCTGCGCCAGGTACGCCGACCCTTCGTCGAAGTACTCCGTCTCGAACAAGCCCGACCGTTCCCCGATCGCCGCCGTGAGGATCGGCGTGTCCACGCGGACGAACCCTCGTGCGTAGAAGAAATCGTGGATCGCCTGCTCGATCTCGCTGCGCACGCGCGCGATCGCGCGCTGTCGCGGCGACCGAAGCCACAGATGGCGATGGTCAAGTAGGAAGTCGATCCCGTGTTCCTTTGGCTGAATGGGATAGTCCAGCGGGCTCGCCCCGATGATCTCGAGCTCGGTCACCGAAATTTCGATGCCCCCTGGCGATCGTGGCTCGATCCGTACCTCGCCGGTCAGCGCGACCGACGTTTCGATAGTGAGTGCCGCGAATCGTTCCCACACCTCGGCTGAGACCTGGGTTTTCACCAGCACTCCCTGCATCTCACCCGTACCGTCGCGGAGTACAATGAACGCGATTTTGCCTGAGGAGCGTAGGTGCGTCACCCAACCATATACCCTGACGGCGCGCCCGACGTGCTGTGTGAGCTCGTCTATGCGAGGAATACTCAATGTCGTTGTTGTGGCTAGAGTTACGGCGAGGGATCGGAAAATTACGGCCGCTCGCCCACGGTGTCAACGTCTATAGTCGCAGCCCAGTGTCGCCTGCTGGCGTCGGTGGACGCTGACGTGTACGATGGAGGCGAACGTGCACCAATCCAACGACGCTCGAATCAAAACGGCGAGCAGGACACGCGCGCTCATAGGCACGCGCGCTGCCGCGCGGTGTATTATTGCGCGGCTGATTGCGGGCGGAAGGGGCGCGTGATGAGCACCACTTTGACGCTTCCGACTGGCTCGCGAGGCGCTACGAGATTTGTTTTAATTCCAATGATGCGACGCCAGGTCACTCTGAGGGCCGCGCGCTCCGGCGCTGGCTCCATATCACGCGCCACCGCGCGCTCGACGCCGAGCGTGGGCGCCGTGCGTTGCCCGCGGGCGCAGCGGAGCATCACGTGGTCCTGCCCGTGACAATTCGCTCGAAGCTGGCCGTTGGACTACTGGCGATCACGCTGGTACTCCTCTTTCCCCTCCTGCTCGCGCTACGCTCGCTGGAGGCATTGCACGACGTGACGACGGTCTTGCAGAAACGTGAGTTCGCCGCGTCGCTGCTGCTCAACAAAATGCGCGCTGGCACCGACGAACTCCGCCGCCTCGATCTCTCCCTCGTGTTCGTACACCAGCCGCAAATACGCGCGTCGATGGATTCGCAGCTCACCGTGCTCTCCGCCACGGCCGACTCGCTTTCCCATCTCGGGATGTCGGACGCCTCCGCGAGTATTGGTGGCGCAGTGGCTCGCGTAGCATCGTTCGTGCCGGTCGAGTACGAAGCGGCGGCGCAGGGGCACGGAAAAATTGCCGACTCCGTGTCCACACAGCATCTCATCCCCGCGATTACGGCTATGGAACGCGAGCTCACCGCCGCCGAAAGCATACTGCGCGATCGGTCCAGCCGCCTCGTGGCCCAGGCTACGGCGAAAACCGAACAGGCACGCAACGCGGCCGCGCTCGGACTCGCAGTCGCCGCGACACTCGCGTTCATCATCTCGGTATTGCTGTGGCGCACGATCGGCAGTCCGATCCGGGATCTCGAGTTAGGGATGGCCGCTGTTGCCGACGGAAACTTCGGCTATCGTTTGCGAGTTTCGGCCCGGCGACGGGATGAATTCGGCCACTTGGCGGAAAGCTTTCAGTCCATGTCGCACCAGTTGACGCAACTCGATCGGCTCAAGGCGGAGTTCGTGTCCGTCGCATCGCACGAGCTCAAGACACCCATCAACGTCATCCTCGGTTACTTGCAGCTGATCGATGAGGGCGTCTATGGTCCCGTGTCGCCGAAGATGCACGAGATCGTGCGCACGCTCGATTCGCAAACACGCTCGCTCTCGCGCTTGGTGCACCAGTTGCTCGACGTGAGCCGTTTCGAGGCTGGCGGCGGAAAGCTCGATCTGCGCTCCACGCAGCTGGACGTTTTCCTTTCCGAGATCGAGGAAACCTTCCTCGTTCTTGCCTCGCAGCGGGGAATAGATTTTCGCGTGGAGCGCAACGGGACGCTCCCTAGCGAGGTCCTCTGGGATCCGGACCGAATCAGCGAAGTGCTCGGCAATCTCGTGGCCAATGCATTCAAGTTCACCGAACGCGGCGGCACCGTGGAGCTTCACGTGGACGCGCAGGAGCAGCAGGTCCATCTCGATGTCCGGGACACCGGCGCCGGCATCCCACCGCAGCAGCTCCCGCACATCTTCGAGAAGTTTTATCAGGCGGACAATCAGGATGCCGCGACCCAGGGAGGCAGCGGGCTCGGGCTCGCCATCGCGCGGCAGATCGTGGTTGCCCACGGCGGACAGATCTCGGTGGAGAGCGTGCTGGGCGTCGGCACGACCTTCCACCTCACGCTTCCGCTGCGCGCGGGCGGACGCGTGCACGACCGGCCGCGCACGCCTAACGTTGGAGTGCCGGCGTGACTCGGTTCGCCGTGGCCGGCCTCGCTGTCCTGTTGGCCGGGTGCGCCACGAGCACGCGCCGTTCGATGCCCCCCGCGGCAGGGGATTGGCTTTCGACGCTCACCAATGCCAAGACGGCGGCGACGCAAGGACACTTCGACGACGCCGACCATGCCCTGTACGACTTCGCGCAGCGGTATCCCGGCTCGCCGGAGTCGCGCGAGGCAACGTACTGGCGCGCGTTGTTCAAACTGGATCCGGCCAACCGGAGCGGCAGTCCGCGTGCGGCCACCGAGCGGTTGGACGAATATCTTGCCGACACGGCGGCCACGCTGCATCGCACGGAGGCCGCCACACTTCGCCGCATCGCGGCCGCGCTCGATTCACTCACGCAGCGTCCGGTGGCGGCGGCCGCGCCGAGCGACCCTGCGCGCATGGCCGAGGCACAGCAAGCGGCGCAGCGCCAGGATGATCTGGAAAAGGAGAACCAGCGCCTCAAGGACCAGCTCGATAAGACCAACGCGGAACTGGATCGCATCAAGAAGCGGCTGAAGGAGCGCACGCCCTGAGCGCAGGTCCTGCGCGCGCTCACCCCACGCGAAACAACTCCAACGCGTGATGGTAGCGTTCGCCTAACGCACCACGCAGCGCGGCGTTCTCCGGGCGCCGCAGCGGCGGATCGGCGGCCAGACTCTCACCGGCCACTTCGGCCGCCAGCGCGGAAAGCGCCTCGTCGCGCACCGGATCGGCGATGCGAAACGTCCGCTCTCCGCTCTGCCGCGCGCCGAACAGATCTCCCTCGCCGCGCATCGCGAGATCGGCGCGCGCAATGGCGAAGCCGTCGTCGGTCTGCGCGAACACCGTCAACCGCGCACGGGCCTCCGGGCCAGGATCGCCGAGCAAGATGCAGTAGCTGGCGCTGGCGCCGCGGCCCACGCGCCCGCGGAGCTGGTGGAGCTGGGACAGCCCGAACCGCTCCGGGTGCTCGATGAGCATCACCGTCGCGTTCGGCACATCGATTCCGACCTCGATCACCGTGGTCGCCACGAGCACGTCGATCTCGTGAGCGAGGAACCGACGCATCGTGCGGTCCCGTTCGTCGGCGCTCAAGCGGCCGTGCAACAACGCCAGGCGCCGGCCGGCAAACGGGCCCGCCGCCAGCTCGGCGTGCATCGTGGTCGCCGCCTTGAGGTCGGTCTTCTCCGATTCCTCGATGACCGGATACACGATGTACGCCTGGCGCCCCTCCGCCACCTGCTGCTCGACGAACGCCAGCACCTCGCCGCGCCGCGACGAGCGGCGCATCGCGGTCCGCACGGGTAGGCGGCCGGGCGGGCGCTCATCGAGGACGCTGATGTCCAGGTCGCCGTACGTCGTGAGCGAGAGCGAGCGCGGTATGGGCGTCGCACTGAGCAGCAACACGTCCGGCCGCGCCCCGCCGGCGGCGGCGTTCCCCTTTGCGCCTAACGCGGCACGCTGCTCCACACCAAAGCGCTGCTGCTCATCGATCACCACCAGGCCTAACCGACCGAATCGCGTGTCATCCTGGAGCAACGCGTGGGTCCCCACAGCGATGAGCGGCGCACCGCAGTCCAGGCGCGCCGCCGCGGCGCGGCGCTCGCGCGCCGCCAGGCCGCCGGTCACCAGCAGCGGCCGCATGTCCAACGGCTCGAGGAGGCGCGACAACGTGCGCGCGTGTTGCTCGGCCAGCAGCTCGGTGGGCGCCATCACCGCCGCCTGAAAGCCGTTCTCGACCGCCAGTAGCGCGGCAAACAGCGCGACCACCGTCTTGCCGCTCCCCACGTCGCCCTGGAGCAGCCGGTGCATCCGCCGATCGCTCCGCATGTCCGCCACGATCTCCCGCACCGCGCGCACCTGCGCGCTCGTGAGGTCGAACGGCAGGGACGCCTTGAGACGACTGGTCAACTCGCGCTTGTTGGTGAACGCGATGCCGCGGCGCGGTTCGCGCGCCAGATCCTTGGCGCGACGCTGCAGGATGTGGACGAATAGCAGTTCCTCGAACGCCAGGCGCGATCGGCCGCGCATTGCTTCATCGATGGACGTTGGGCGGTGCACCATCCGCAACGCCTCGCCCAACGGCGGCACACCCGCGCGCCGGAGGAGCGCGCGCGGCAGCGGCTCGTCGACCTGCAGCAGCAAGGTATCGAGGTGCCCGTGCACCAGTGCGCGAATCTGCTTGAACGACAAGCCTTCGGTGGCCGGATACACCGCGAGCACCCGTCCGACGCCCATGTCGTCCGCGCCCGAGCCAAGGTTCACCACCTCG